>JADKJE010000031.1 GCA_016722515.1 Alphaproteobacteria bacterium | reverse complement strand
GGTCTATTTGGATACTGATCCTCCGACTGTATCAAATTTTATACTAGGAAATTTCAACGGTATATCAAGTGGGTACGGAATCGCGGCCATCACTGGAAAGAAGGCATTTTATTATCAATACATGACGGGTATCAATGGGGCATGGAGTTCGCCATTAAATTCTATTACCCTTTCCTCGTGGGTTCATGTTTTAGTGACGTATGACAGTACAAACCCAACAACTAACGAACCAAAATTCTATATCAATGGAGTTTTACAGGCTCTAACGGTAGTTCAAAGTCCTACGGGAACCGTAGAGGAAGAAACCGGAACAAACTTTGTAGTAGGAAATACAAATTCCTCTTTATTCCCTTATACTCTCCCATTTGACGGAAAAATATTTGATGCCCGCGTGTATAACCGCATCCTGACCGCCGCCGAAGTAACAACCCTCTACAATGCGGGCGTTCCTGACACATCCCTAGTCACTGACGGGCTGGTGTTTCAAGGGCCAGCCGTGTACGCCGATAAAGGAACCGCCGCAAATCTCGCGGGTACGGTACTCACTTCATCCGATAGGCTGATTGAAAACATAATCCGCGCCGTGGGTATTCCTAACGGCTCACCCACTATCCGCGCTAACCCATAAGGAAACAAAATGGCAGATAAAAAGATAACCGCATGGTACACCGCAAACCCCGTAACACTTGACCCCGGCGACATAGTACCAGTAACCGAAAACACAGGCACAACCCCAGCAACGGGAGCGGCGAAACTTTCACAGTTGATGTTTAACCGCTACAAGATAACCCCATCAGTATCTAGTAATGATTTGATAATTGCTATAAAGCACTTAGATGGTAGTGATCCGTCAACCGATAGACCGATATACTTTAAGGTCGGTAACTCAATTAGAGCCGTTACCGCCGCATTATCTTTAACTATTGCGGACGGTACAAATACTTTTAATATGGGGTCGCCTGAATTAGGTGGAAAAGAACAAGACTTATTTTTATATGTAGGGTATCGCGCCGCATCTTCTGCGGTTGTTCTTTTATGTTCCCGCGTCCCTTACGCTAATCTTTACAGTGATTTTAGCGCAACCGCAACAGTAGATACTTATGCGGCATTTTCGACGGCCCCCGCCTCTACTGATGAAGTTGCCAACATTGGAAGGGTTGCCGCGACTTTATCACTAGTCGCCACAAGTTATTTATGGACAGTTCCAACTTATACAAACAAGAACCTGATTCAATATCCAATTTTCAACACCCGCCAACTAACATGGTCGCCTGTATGGACTAACTTAACCGTCGGAAATGGAACAGTGACCGCATATTATGAAATAAATATGAGACAGTGTAAAGTATTTGTTGACATTGTTTTTGGGTCAACATCTTCAATCAGCGGCGGCATTGCACACACAACACCATTTGCAAGATCATCAGTGTATGGAAGTGCAACACAGCAACTAGGAGTAGCAAGATTACTTGATTCTGGTACGGCTGGATTTGCTGGCGTAACTCAATTGAATAGTTCAAACTCTTTGACTATAATCGCACAAAACGCAGGTTCAACTTATTTATTTACTGCGTCTTTATCGTCCACTGTACCGATGACATGGACTACAAGCGACTCCATCACACACGAAGGTAACTATTTTATCTAGGAATAATCACGCATGAAAAAATCTATGCCAGTAGGTAAACCTTTTGCAAAAGGCGACCCGCGCATAAATCGCAAGGGACGCAAGCCGCTTAATCAAACCTTTGGCGAATATGTCCGTGAGTTTTTGGAAGCGGATAACGACGGCAAAAAGAAAAGCGTCATCGAAGAAATGACAGAAATTGCGGTTACACTGGCGAAAAAAGGTAATTACCAATTTTGGGACGCGCTGACGAATCGCGCATACGGGAAAGTACCTGATAAGATCGAAATGCAGAGCGAAGAAAAGCCGGACTTGTCGAAGCTGACAAAAGAAGAAATCGAGTTATGGAAACAGCTACTAGAGAAATCGAAGCCGTCACAATCATAGACCTTGACGCGGAATTACTCAGGCGAGACTTTCACGCCTTTGTTGTATCTGCTTGGCCTTTGGTTGAAAAAGGCACGATCTATCAAGACGGCTGGCATATCCGTATGATTTGCGATTACCTACAGGCGTTATTTGAAGGGCGCATCCCGTCAAACAGTCTAATGATGAATGTCCCGCCGCGTCACATGAAAAGCCTGTTATGCAATGTGTTCTTTCCCGCGTGGGTATGGACAAAGACACCCGCCGCGAAATTTCTCTGCTTTTCTTTTTCCGAGGCGTTGACTTTGCGCGATTCGATGAAGTGCCGGGAGCTTATCGCCTCTCGCTGGTACGAGGAAAGATTCCATATCGTAATCAATAAGAGGCAGGACTCAAAGGAAAACTTCCAAAATACCTTTGGCGGTTATCGTTCCTGTTTTGGTACGGGCGGATCAATCACTGGACAAGGCGGGGATTATCTAATCATAGATGACCCATTAGACGCGACAAAGGCCAATAGCAAAGCCGAGCGCGAGCGGGTCAATTACACGTATGATAATTCAATCCACATGCGCGGGAACGACCCAAAGACCGTAAAGAAAATATTGATTATGCAACGGTTACATGACGAGGATTTATGCGGGCATATTATCGAACGCGGCGACCCGTGGGAATTTGTGATACTCCCCGCTGAATGGGAATGCGTTACCCGCTTTCATTCATCCATCGGAATGACTGACCCGCGTACCGAAAAAGATACGCTACTTTGGCCAGAGCATATCGGGCGCAAAGAGTTGGACGTTTTGAAGTTGCCACTTTCCGAGATCGGCGTGGCAGGGCAATTTCAACAAAGACCTACCCCCTTAGTCGGTGCAATCTTCAAGCGGGATTGGTTTACAATCCGCAAACCCTCAGTCCCTTGCGTGGGTCGTTACTTTTCATGGGATACCGCCGCGTCAATTCAGGACACCGCCGCTTATACATGCGGGATAGTTGGCGAATTGACACCCGATTACAAACTTTACATCCGCGATATTTGGCGCAAAAAGATTGAGTTTCCACAATTGCAATATGCAATCGAGGAGCAAGCCAAGAAGTATGGCGGAATGAAAAGCCAGTACACAAGGGATATAATCATCGAGAATAAATCAAGCGGTATTCAAGTCATCCAAAGCATGAAACAGATCAGCGCATTTGCTGAAAAAGTCATGCCATACACGCCCAAAGGCGACAAGATAGCCCGCGCATACGAGGCGGCGAAATGGTGTGAAAAGGGATGTGTGATACTCCCTCCCCCATCGGCTGATTCTGATTGGATGATAGATTGGGAAGCGGAATTGTTCAACTTTCCAAACTCCGCTTATAAAGACCAAGTTGACGCATTTTCGCAGTTGTGCGATTATCTCAGCTATTATCTAGCCGAAGGATTACAAGCCCGTACAACGGGCAGGACAATCATACAATGAAAAAATGGAAATGTACTGAATGCCAAACGATAACGGATGACGATAAACTTCTTATCGACAATAATCCATTTATCAAGGGGCGCATTATCGTAGCATGCCCATCATGCTACACGGTAAACGCGGTTGCGGTTGTTTGTGACGAATACGGATGTGAACGGGTCGCTACCTTTGGTTATCCTACCGACGAAGGATATAAGAACACATGCGGGGAACACATGCGAAAATATAAGGGCAAAGAACAAGAGGCTGGAGAAATCCGCCGCTTAGAGCGCAAGATTGAAAAGCTAGAAGCCGATTTACTCGCCGCGCAAAACGGCACAACCGTGACAACCACAGATACACAGGTGACACAATGACAACGATTAACCAGATTTGGGACTTTATCACAGGCACAAATAAAGAGGGGCCGGGCGGCGTTCCTTCCGTTTTGCCTTATGACTACAATAACCTTTATAACGCTTTATACGGGCTGTATAACAATGATGAAGCCATTATTGAGGATGACACCACCCGCCGCCTCCGAACCGTGGTAAATCGTTCGGTTGAGTTTTACGCCTCAAAGATGCTCCCCGGCAAAGAAATTAAGGTTATGGCGTACATCGGCGGAGAAAAACCCACAGAGGGCGAAGAGCAACCAAATCAGCCGCTTATTGATGCTATAGATCAAGTTGTGAAAGATAGCAACATTGGAAACAACAAAGGCGCAATGATTCGCGGCTTTTCCCTGTATGGCGACTCATTTATCCGTGTACGCGGGGATAAACAAAAAACCTATATTGAAGATATATCCCCGTTCTTTGTGACTGACTTTGAGGAAGATAGCCGTCAATTCTTGACCTATTTGCGGCTTGACATTCCTGTACTTGGCGACAATGACATGCCTGAAAATTATGTGGAAGTGTGGGACGCGGAAACAAAGACGCTTGAAATCTGGCAGGGACAGCACGCCCGCACTACTCCCGTCAAGCAGTTAGGGCAACCCAAAGAAGTGACCGCGTTTTCTGAATTGGGAATTGACTTCATCCCCGTAGTGCATACCAAATTTAGAGACAATGGAGACGCACGCGGGCAGGGTTGCGTTTACCATGCGCTTGATAAGATTTACGAAGCTAATCGCGTTGCAACCCGCTTACATGATTTGCTTTTCGCCTTTGGCGAGCCTGTCTTTATCGCCTCCGCAAACAGCACAGACGCGCAAGGCAGACCCCTACCCCCGCCGCGCGTGAACACAGACGCGAGCGCGTCCCCTGTTCCTTCCGGCTCCACCATTACCGGAGTAATCGGTCAAATATTCGGGCGGCTTATCTCCCTCCCCGGCTTGGCTACTATTTCAAGCCTAATCCCTAACGTGGATTATTCGGACGCGCTTGCGATCCTAAATGCACAGATGGAAGAACTTGAAAAGGATTTGCCGGAGTTACGTTGGTACGCCATGAACCCCACAGACCAAAGCGCAATGAGCGGAACGGCCTTGCGTACCTTACTCGGCGCGGCCATTGACCGCGCAAACGAAGCCCGCAATAACTTTTTATCGTCACTGTCTCGCGCCTTTGAAATGGCCTTGACCATCGGCATTTATAACGGCGTATTCCCCGCGACCCTCGGAACTTTTGACTCTGGCGACTTTGACCATGAATTGCACGTTGATTCAGCATGGGGCGAAAGCGTTGACGAAAAAGCCGCGACAATGGCGGCGCTGACGGGCGCCGGCGTGCCTGCTAAGTCTGCAATGAAACTTGCGGGATTCAGCGAGCAAGAAATTATAGAAGCCTTCCCCGCTGGCGTAGGGGAAACGCCTAATACCGCCCCTGTCCAAACGACAATGAAAAAGAGTACAATCGTCAAAGGAACCCCCCCCAAAGCGGGTACGCCAGTGGTAAGAGTTGGTTAGAAGTGCCATAGAAGCCCACAGGAAGCCCGTACAGACACGGCAAGTCGAAAAGGATACCCATGCTTCAATATGTGATGGTACAACTAGGCACGGCGGAATGATATGGAGGTGAACCGACTTTACAAACCTATTATCTAATGGCGGCTGGGGAATCCTTGTCAGTTATTTTCTGTATAAAGAAGTTTGGCCGTTTATCACAAATAAGCTAGTTCCTGTCTCTATGAAAAACATGGAATACCAAAGGCAGGAACGGCAAACCGAGCTAGAGCAAGAACGGCAATTTCACAGAGAATTGGAGTTAGAACGATCCAAAACCCTCAGTACAATATCGGCGGCTATCCAAAATTTATCAGTCTCTATGGCCCAAACAAATGAACGGATAGCCGCCATATTGACAAATCAGCAACTTATTATCAGCCAACAAAACGCGACTTTTGGCGTACTTACAGACGCGGTTGGTGACATGAAAGCGGCAGCCTCCCGAAGACGTGGCGGGGATTTTACGGAAAAGAAGCAATGAAAGAGCGCGACATAATCAACGTTGCAATCTCTGACACTCATTGCGGTAGTGACCGCGCTGTATTCCCCCCTTCCATCTCCCTCCCTCCCCTAATGGCGGATGATAAAGAACGTTTACTCACATACTCATTTAATCAACAAAAATTGTATGACCATTTACTTTATTGTGCCAGAACAATCAAGGAACGTTTCGCGGGATATAAAAAGGTAATCACCCATAACGGGGATGCAATCGAAGGGATACACCATCACACAATCCAACTCTCCGCTCCGAAAGTAGACGATCACGTCCTAATTCATCAGGCGGTTATGGATGACTTTTTATATGAGATTGGATTCAGTGTAAAAAATGGGGATGAATTGCGGTATGTCTCAGGAACCGAAACGCATACAGGGTACACCGAGCAAGGGATTATCAAGCATTTTGAGGACTTCGGCGCAACCTTCCATGATGAACTAAAACTCACACAATACGGGCGTAAGATATGGTATGTCCATCAATGGGCTGGAGCGGGTAATGGACAAAATGAGGGCAATGGGCTATCAAACGCGATCAAAGCCCTGTACTTTAACAGCTGAAAGAAAAGCGCGAAATGCCTGACCTTGTAATATCCTCCCATTATCACAAGGCTATTATGGCCTCTTATAGTCAAGACTGGCAAACGCATTACGCTATGATAACCCCGTCTTTTCAGATGAAAACGCGATTTGGTCAAAAGGTATCCGCTTTCCAGCGCAACGATATCGGCGTAGGACTTGCAGAGGTATCAACAAACGGCCTGATAAAGATACACCGTCCCCTATTGATGGAATAATATGCAATGAAGTTGCAATGATTTTGATATGTTTCTAATCTTCCTTTGATGTATTATCTTGTCAAAGGAGATTTTCATTATGAAGGAAAGAAACGAAACAATCAGAAAAGCGATAGAAGAATTGAAGGAAGTTTGGCGTGATGAGTTTGATGCGGCTGGTAGGCCGTTGAGTTACACGCCTGACGAAGATTTATATTTAGTAATTCAACAATTGGAGGGGCTTATAAATGGCGCGTAAATACATCATCCCAAAAAAAGAAGTACTCGCCCGCCGTGCGTTGGAATGGGAATATCATTACGGAAACCGCCGCAAAGTTATGGAGGTATTCGGTATCTATGACCCGCTACGGGTAATCAATACCATTACCCGCGAAATCCCCTCCCCCATCATGCGGGCAGATGGTAGTTTGCTGGAAGGAATTGCCACGGTGCGAGGCAGATCAAAAGCCGCTTACTATCTCAACATTGACCAAATGCAAAAGGATTTGTTGTGTCTTTGGTACTGGTCGGAGGACGGCTGGGCGAATTTGAACGCGCAATTTCAGAACCTCCCAGACGTGACAGAGGACTATTGTTTGCTTTACGATCCCGAAATTGACGCGGCGCATATAGTCCCGAAGTCGGTACAAGTGCGGTACAAGTCAGGTACAAGTCAGGCAGTTGTACCGCAAAAACACGCGCAAGAGGTCGAGGCGTGACACTTGTACCAAAATCGATCCAGTTGTACCGAGGTTGTACGCCAGTTGTACGCCAGTTGTACCGCGTGAAATCCTGCTATAAAATCACGCTTTACTATATGGCGCGGTAAAAATGGGACTTGTACTTTCCCCTACTACTACATACTAAGATAAAGTATTTATATATATACAAAGGTTACTTATGACGACGAACCCAAAAACACTTCAAAGGCAGTTGGCGCAAAGGGGAAAGGTACATCTCCCAGATGCTTTCCCTGCTTTCAAAAGAACCCATGTTCAGAGCCGATCTCGCCCGCGCCATGTCAATCAGTTATGGCACGCTTCAAGCGATTGTACGGTACGCCCGCGTGAATGGCTGGATAGTCTCGCAGGGTAAATATTACATAAACCCACATAACGTACTTGTTGCGGACGGTAAAGTAATCAGAACTAACACAATGGAGGTATGCAATGATTAGGATTTTAGGCCGTTTGTTTTTCGCTATCGTGTGGACGTATTTACCGGCTCCGAAGGGCGCAAAGCCGCCCGTCTTGATACTTTTGGAAGATGACGCACAAGGCAAGGTGTAACATGGGATTACGTTACGCCTCACAGGTAGACGGGAATCAGGCGCAAATTGTACGGGAGTTGCGGGCAATGGGCTTTCGTGTGGACTTGGTACACAGGCTCAAAAAGCTGTATGATTTGGTTGTCACTGGCAAAATGGGCGCGACTTACGACGTGCGTACTTTGCGGGTCGAAGTCAAGAAGCCAGGCGAAACCTTGACCGCAGACGAGCGGGAATATTGGGAAGCCGAGCCGTATCCAGAAACGCTGATAATCGCAATCGAAACCGAAGACATACTACGATGGTATAAGAGGATTTAATGCAAAACGAACCGATTACCTATCAAGAGTTTATGTCCCTTGCATCTCAAAATAAAATTACCCTCATTGACCGCCTTGCCGCGCAAATGCTGGATATTGGATACCGCGCCGCCGCCGCATCCGCAGAATACTATCGGATCAAGCTGGGAAGCGAAAAAGGAAACCCACGACTAGCAGAGGCGACCGCGACCCGCGCCGCCTCGAAGGTGAATATGACGCTTTGAAACATGCCGTAAGTGCTGCCAGTCCACATTACGAGCGGAAAGGGAGTTGGAAAAATGACACCCAAAGGTGGAAGAATCGAAACTACGAATTTTTACACAGTCGGCGAGGCAGGCAGGGAGTTTATTTCTTTTTGTGATTCTATGCCTGATTTTGTGTGGTATGACGATACTTCGGATTTTGTTTCACTTCCGAAGATAACAAAGGCGGTGAGGTGTTCTTATTGTGATGTGCTATCAGAAGAGTTTGACCTATGCCCGCATTGTGGAGCCCCGAAATGAAAAAGACTTGCGTAATCATGGGGAATGGCCCCAGCCTAAACGATATGCCGGCCGATACACTCCAAAAGTATGATACTTTCGGAGTCAATTATTGCCCGTACTCCCCCACTTATTACGTTTGTGTGGATAACGACATACTCATAAACCACCATGAGAAAATTTATAAACTGGCGTCCGGCGCAAAATTGGCATTTTTGGCAGCGAAGGAATTTGGATCATCCCGGCTGTATGACCTGAATAATCTTTTCCTTATCCGTAAAGATGAAACCGACTTCAAGGATGAGCGGTTTTTTTCTGGGTTTACCGTGGTGTATGTCGCGCTTAAAGCCGCGTTTTATCTCGGGTACGAAAGAGTCCATCTATTTGGTGTTGATTTTAATAAAGAATGGGATCACTATAAACCAGATTACCCGCGTGGCGACGTAGAGCATAGAGCGGCAAGAATGGACGAAATGTTTTACCATTTTAAATTAGCTCAAAAGGTTTACGCCGAGAATGACAGAAGAATAATAAATCATTCTCGGCGCTCCCGGCTTGATCTTATCTTTCCCAGAAAATGATATAATAAAAGTACCCGCGAGCAGATCGGCTCCGGGTACATGATTAAGCCGTAGGAGGCTCTAATGACAAAAAGTATACCACTCACGCAGGGAAATTCGCACTCGTTGACGACGAGGTTTTAAAAAACTCAATAAATATAAATGGCATTTTGAATAACATATACGCCGAGCGCACCACATGGCCGAGCATAAACATGTTTATATGCATAGATATATTATGACGGCAAAAGCCGGTCAAGAAGTAGACCATATAAACGGAAACAAATTAGATAATCGAAAAGAAAATCTTAGATTGGCTTCTCATTCTCAGAACTGCAAAAATCAGGCAAAACCAAAAACAACACGTCAGGATATAAAGGCGTTACAAAAAATAAAGCGGGCAATAACTGGATTGCACAAATAAAAAACAAATGGTAAGCATTTATCACTTGGAAGATTTGAAAACATTCAAGACGCCGCCCGTGCTTATGACAACGCCGTCCGTAAATACTTTGGCGAGTTTGCGAAACTAAACTTTCCAGATGTATAATTATATAAACCTAACGAAAGGAGAATAATATGTTTATGCAACCGTACAAAGTGCGCTCGTCGTGATCGTCGCCTATCTGCTTGACCTGGGCGCGAAAGCCGTCGGCCTACCGCTCGACTCCGGCGTCCTCGCCTCAGTCGCCGCCGGACTTGTGTCCTACATCATTAGCAAGTTCGCCGGCCCTCCTCAGCCGAAAGGATGCGATCCGCTTTTCGCAAGTAATGCGAATAACTCAATTGACCGCTGAAAAGCGAAAGATAAGACACCCGCAAGGAAGCGCCTTAGAACTACTAAGGCGCTTTTATTTGTAATGAAATTAGAACGATTCCTGCAATGTTACTAACGCGCTTTTGTCGTATATTCGAGGGCAAGGAGAAAACGGACACATGAAAACAAACCTGCAAGATATTTACAGCCAATTGGAAACAAGCAAGTCTTTTGATGAACTCAATGACGGATTAGAGTCTATCAATATGAGAATGGAAAACGGTAAAAAATTTGACGCATTCCTTCATTACGAAAACGGGTCTTTTCGCTGGTTTCACTTCAAGGAAGTTGTCAAAGCGAAATTACTAGGCATTCGCACAGTGTACGACGTTGACCCAACAAAGACATTCAGAATCGCCGACATTCTCACAGACGGCGCGCTTTTACCGCACTCGGTAACATTGGCCGAACTTATGGTTATGGACTTGGAGCCGGCCGACGACGACGAAGAAAAGTCCGAACTTGCCTTTGCTATGAGTACGCCGGTGATAATCCACTTTGCCCGGATCACGGCGACGCGCAGGAATTCACGCAGGCCGACGATCGAGAACGAAACGATTTATACACAATGGGAATGGGAGCGTAACATGAATGACTTGACCGTATCAAATACCGTTGACGCCGCGATTATGGAAAGCGTTTTACTTGGCGGCGATTTGTCTAAATTGACCCCAGAACAGCGGGTATCTTATTACCGCCATGTTTGCGAAAGCGTAGGACTCAATCCGCTTACAAAGCCGTTTGATTATATGACGCTTAACGGGAAGTTGACCCTGTACGCAAAGAAGGACGCAACCGATCAACTTCGCAATATCAACGGAGTATCAATTGACGATGTAGACATTGTGGAAAACGAGACGCAATTCCTCGTGAAGGTCAAAGGACATGACAAGACAGGCCGCACCGATGTTGAAATTGGAGTAGTTGCCAAAAAGGACATGCAAGGCAATCTCGGCAACGTCAGATGAAAGCGTTACCAAAGCAAAACGCCGCTTGACCCTATCCCTTTGCGGTCTTGGCTGGCTTGATGAAACCGAAGTTGAAACCATCCGAGACGCAAGACTCGCAAACGTCAAGGCTGAAACTGGCGAGATAATCGAAATCGAAAATCCTAGTCCAGTCAATAATACGCTGTGGAATCACTGGATCAGCCTTTGCAATCGCGCTGATAAAGTGAATATCAAACATGCGAACCTGACCGGGTGAAAGTGACGGGAAGAAGATTTGATCGCCGCAGGCAAGGAATTACGACCGCTTGTTGAGGATGCCGAGCGACAAGCCGCCGCAGAAAATGTAAATCAAGACTCGGAAATCAAAGGCCGTGCGCGAAGCGATAGGAACGAGAGGCCCAAAATACTAGATATTCGGGCGGCTGGTAGAACAGCACACTAGTCCTATTCCCACACTCTCCCCGTGGAGCCTAAATCAAAATTCAAAGGAATAATACAATGAACCCAGTACAAGAACAACTCGAAAGTGATTTGAACGAACTGGCCAAAGTGCGCGAAGATGCCGAAAAGGTACAAGGCGAAGCGTGAAATGATTGAAACCGTCCAACAAACCGATGATTTTATGCGGCTGGACAATGACGGGAATATCCTTGACGGCAAACTGTCAGAACTCGAAAGCAAAATCAGAACATCAGCCCTCGCCTTGTATGATAATTCTTGCGAACTCCCCGCCCGCGTCGCTGTCGTGGTTTACTACCGTAGTGGTGACAGACGAACTCCAAAGCGAAGGAATGGTGTATAGCCCACTTCACGCCCGGCGCTGAAACTTGACGGGAAAGTATTTGAAAAAGGCCGCGAAAGATGGAAACATTCCCTCCGATCTTGCGACTGTCTCCCAGAAGCCGCGCCCAAATCGCCACAAAGTTATAGGTGAATCTTGCAAAATTCGCTCAATATCTTGCGATATTTTTGTGATAACTCAGGTTGATCGGGTTGCGAACTTTATCCACCTGTACCAACCCGCAGACACTTTGTTTTATATCCTGCTTTCCTACGGTCAAAGCATCGGCCTCGCTATTGGCGTGTACCTCTGATTTTCTTTGTGCGTCAACCTAAAGTCAAATGGGCGGCGGTTGCCCGGAATTATCGTATTGGCGGGGCTGATCTGTTTTTCAATGAATTTGCCTTAATCAGAACTGTCAGTGCAAAGGCACTTTATTGAGGCAGATTCGTCATTTGTTTGGATACCTGCCGAAACTTTGCAGGTTGCCAATCAAATTGTTGCGATTGCCTACGGCGTGTTGCCAACTTTGGCAAGTGCCATTTTAGGCTGGATTCAAGGCGGAGTTGACAAGTTGACGATTCAGAACTCAGGTACACTCCGATTGAAAGGGCAATCCGCGCCGGGAACAAAGGGCTTGACGGCTGGGCCGGTAGAATTGCCGTGCGGATCGAGGGAGTTGCTTTCACTTCCGGCGGAGTTGCCACAAATCAGAGGATAATTCAGGCATAATTGACGGGAAACTTCGAAGTTGCTACCCCGAAAAATGGAATGACCTAACCAGCGTGATATTGACTGGATACTGACAAAAGCGCAAAAACGCACGCAAGGCAATTATGGCCGTTTTCAGGTCAGTAATGGCACGGCTGGCAGTGGCTGAAAAAGACTTGGCAGATGGATCAAGGCCGTGGGAAAGTGCCAAAAAGCTGACAGAAAATGTGTCAAGGTAGAATGTCAGTTTGTCGGTTTATACCCTTATTGGGGGTATATGCGGCGATAGCGCCGCTTAAATCATAGTTGGGCGGCTTCGCCCTCAAAGAAAGGTGTAGCAAATGTTTGAAGAATTTCAAAACGGCACAAATACCGTAATGAATATTAAGTGTGATTTTGTCGGTTGCGAAAATCAAGATAGCGTTTTTTGCGCCACTCGTGAGCAGGCAAGTAACACATTGTTCGAGCGTGGTTGGGTAATTGATTCACGCAAGTGGAAACACTTCTGCAAAAATCACGCCGCCCAACAACCGCGTGCACTGGACAGGGTGGCACGTTGCCCTAATTGCAAAAGTAAATGGGATAAGTTTTTTTGTGCTGAGTGTGGGTATTGCAAGCCACCCCGCCAGTAACGCAAATCGTTCGGCGGACACGCCCTCAACATAATAAAGGATCTAAAAATGTCAATTGTTCTTATTTGCCCGAAGTGTAAAGGAAATGCGTGGGTAATGTTATCCACTGAAAACAAAGTATGTCTGGATTGTCAAATCCCTATGGTTGATGGGTTTTTTTGGGTAATTGGTATTCCGGAAAAAGAAATTGGGGGCCCGGGCCAATTTTTTTTTTTTTTTCCCCCCCCCCCCCCCCCGCCAAAAAAAAGGTTTTGAAAAAGCCCCCAAATCGTACAAAGCGGTTTTCCGGCATGGGTTGCCTATACCGCCCCGCCAGTAACGCGAACCGTTGGGCAGATAAAGGAAATCAAATGACAAAGATTGTAATGGTAGGAATGAACCCACGAACCCGCGCCGCGATCCCATGGGACTCGGACGCACAAATCTGGACACTCAACGAATCCCCGTCAAAAGACTGGCTTAAGCGGTACGACGTGCTTTTCCAAATACATCCGCGCTGGGATTGGGATAGGCCAAATAATATCAGCGACCCAAATCACCCGCTATATATCAAGGCGCAAAGCGGGCAATGTCTGTACTGTAAAGGGGAGGGGAAAGCATACAACGAAGGGAAAGAAGTACCCTGTCCGTTTTGCGAGTATGGCGTTTATACCGTACCACAACACCGGGAGGGAAAGACGATCATCATGCAAGACATAATGAGGACGTGCCGGGATGTTTAAAATGCCATTACCAGAAAAGCCTTACCTGACTAGTACACTTGCTCACATGCTTTCTTATGCGATCCTTTACAAGTACGAGAGCATAGAGTTGTACGGATTCGAGGCCGAAAGCGGTACAGAGTACGCACATCAGCGGGCTTGTATCGAATATTGGATAGGATACGGGCGCGGACTTGGAATGTCCATCACGGCTCCCGGCTCCGGCTTGCTCACTGGAAAGCATTACGCCTATGAGGACTTCGATCAGGGATACCGCTCACGGCTCGAAATGCGAAAGCGGACGTTGCTTGAGAATTTGAACGCAGCCGAAATCGCCGCCGTCAAGAGCGAAGGATACCTTGAAGCCGTTACGCCATTCCAGAAGATAAAGGCCGTCACGCCAGTTTGGGAAGCCGCTATGATGAACACTTCCGTAAAAAGAATATGGTTAGTTTCATCCGTGGGACTATCAAGGAAATTGATAACGCCATTGCGATCCTTGACGGGTACAGGTTGGATAGTGACGAAGCAAAACAGCTTGACGTTAGGCGGCTGATTGAAACTCATTACGGATTAGGATAGGAGGCAGAATGAAAACATGGAAGGACGAAACACACGAACACACGCAAGAGGGCGGCGAGACTTTCAGCGTAAGGCGCAACTTCCAGCGCGAGGAGGAGGAAAGAAATCACGCCATACTTAGGAAGCAGGTACAAGACTTCAAAGACACGATGAAACTTGTATCTATAACGATTGTCACGATCTTCTTTTTATCATTTATCCTTGCGCAATTATGACAAGATAAGATTAGGGAGGCTAAAGGGCAATTAGCAACAAGCACCCATTCTAATCACCCCACTTGTAAAAGTGGTTTTTGTTAAGATATTGAAAGGTATTGCAAAGCATTTGCACAAACAAAACAGGGGAGCGGCTTACTCTAGCCGAAAAGAGGATAAATGACCGAAGAAACAAGCAAGAAACAACCGAGCAAGAAACCGAAGTGAAGGAACCGGAACAGTCACCGGGTACAAAATCGACTGAAAAAACCCTCACACAATCCGAAGTAAATAAGCTATTGGCAGACGAGCGGCGCAAGCATGACGCGAAATACAATGAGTTGAAAAGCGAGTATTCAACTTTCAAGTCCAGTATTGAAGCGAAAGAACAGGCCGCAAACGAAGCCGCCGCCGAAAAGGTGGAAGCCTTGCGTAAGGATTTACCCGAACCGCTGATTAAGTTGCTTGATAATCTTTCACCCGTTGCACAATTGGAATGGTTGAGCGATCCCGCCAACGTAATCACGAAAAAGGAAATCCCGCCCTTGCCTTCAAGCCGTGAGACACACGGCGGGCAACCCAAAACGATCAATATTGTATGAGGTAAATTATGGCCGCAGTAGTGAAAAGCACTAAGGCCGGTTATGACGCCATTAGCGCACAGACTTGTGTCAATATTTCTGAACTTGCTGACGGCTGGCCCCGGTCTTGCATTTGAAAAGCTCGACCCTGTGTATATTGACCAGTAACGGCGCGATTACGCCCCGCCTTTGATGATTCTACCGGCGTCAAGTTCGATGGTTTTGCCATGTCCGCAAGTGACTCCGACGGCGGAACCCCTTGCACGATCAAAGGCTTCGGCCTGATTATGGAATGGCTGGAAGATTCCGATGATTACACTCCCGGCACCCGCTTTTATGTCGGCGCGGCCAACCAACTTGAAACCACCGGCACAACCCCCGTGGCTATGGCGATCAATAACAAAGAAATTATTATTATTGCTGGCCCTGGCGTGAGATCATAAGGGAGATTCGACATGACCAAATTTACAGGCACTTACTCCCTCGAAGATTTACTCGCGCAACGGTTCGTTCCCGCGTCTCAGTTCGGCTTTGACAACATTGCCCGCGCTATTCAGGCACATCTTGACTGGCTGAATGCTCAGGTCGCCGATCAAATTGGCATGATTGCAGAAACCACCTCCGATGTACGCCGCATTTATGGCGCATCCGAAGAGGGCGAGATGCTCGAAGTTGATGAAACTGGCGTTGCCCGCACTCAGAAGGACACACAGGGCGAAGAAATCGACTTCCCGCTCCGCAAGTTCTCCCGCTCGACTGGTTGGACTGCTGACTTCATGGCACGCGCTACCCCTGCCGACATGGCGACCCGCGTACTTGGTTTCCAGACTGCCTATGTCACCCGCTTCCGTAACGAATTGAAGGCGGCTCTGTTTGGCAAAGCCAACTACAGCTTTGTGGACAAGTTCGGGGACGGTACGACATTGGCAGTCAAACGCCTTTTGAATGCTGACGGTATGGCGATCCCTAACGCCCCGGATGGTACGACTTTCACGAAGTCAACTCACAACCACTACGCGGGAACATCCGGCGCGGCTCTGGCATACACTGACATTGATACCCTCATTGCCAACGTAACAGAACACGGCTTGACGAATGTCCAGCTTGTAATCAATCAAGCCAACGTCTCCACCCTCACCGGCTTGGCCTCAACCAAATTTACCGCTCTTACTTTGGGCGTGTTGGCTGTCCCCGGTCGCACTTCCGGCACGATTGAAACTCAGGTAGCAAGCGAAGACCCCGCGAATAAACTCGTTGGTTATTGGGCCGGCTATCCTGTTATCACTCGCTCATGGGTTCCCAGCGGGTACTACATGGCAAATGCCGTTGATGCTCCGATGAAGCCGATTGTTCACCGTGTGGACAAGTTCACCGCCTTGAATGGCCTCCGCTTGGTTGCCGACTTCAACGCTCACCCGCTTTCCGCTCAGACTTACGAGGCAGAAATCGGGTTCGGTGTTTGGGGCCGTCACTCCGCCGCGATCCTTGACGGTGGAAACCAGACCACCTATGCTAATCCTTCGGGCTTGGTACGTACCCGATAATTAGACTCCTTTGATTAAGCCCCGCCGGGTGACCACCACACTCGGCGGGTGAAAGGTATTTATGGCACTCGCTGACTATATAACCTCTAATTTCTCGCAGATCAAAAGCCAACTAGGATGGTCGGATAGTGTGCAACTTGTCGCAATCACAGACAAGACACTCGAAATGTACGGCGTGGCAACCGAAGCCGAGGCGACAGACGCGAAAAAGTTGCACGCCATTGCTGACGTTGCGGTATGGCGGCAAGCCCTGAATGATGTATCCCTTGATTACAATTTCAGCGCTGACGGCGCGAGTTACTCACGAAGCCAACAGGCCGAGATGATCCGCAAAAACCTGAATGATGCAATTACGGACGCGGTAGCGTATTCAGCCAATTACGCGATAGGCTATTCAACCTATGACGATCACCCGGACTGGACATCGTGAGAAACTTACCGCCGCCGAAGTTGCCCGCATGACCATTACCGCAGGGCGAGAGCATGAACGACCAAGTGACTTTCTTTACCCGTACAAGTGGACAAGATAGCCTCGGACAGATGATCGACTCTTTCGACTCTGGCAGTCTCATCACTTGCGGGCTTATGACCCAAAAGGAATACCGGAACTACAGAGGCGAGATTGTCACGATTGACGCGGACGCGGTTCTACGGCTGGCAATATCTCCGCCGGTACATGTGGGTGATAAGGTTATCAGTGACGGCGTGACCTACTCCGTGGACGGCGTGCAGTTCGGGCGCAATGAAGATCATCCCACTTAAAGAAAGGTGAGTATCTAATGCCCGCAGTAATCGCAGGAATGTCAAAGCTGAAAGCACAACTCGAAGCGGTAGGGCTTGCCTTTACGGTTGACGATCTCGCAGAAGGCGCGCTTGTAATAGCCGTTGAAGCTGAGAATAATTGTCCCGTTGACACTGGTTATCTTCGCTCTACTGTCTTTGTCGCAAAGGAACGGTGATGACGTTGAAGTAGGATTTGAAGCCCCGTATGCTTCCTATGTTGAATTTGGGACGTACAAAATGGCAGCACAACCGTCCTCCGCTCTGATCCAATACGCGCCTCAACCGTTGTTGCGAACGCAGCCATGGACATACAAGATGAAAGATTAATCACTCCGCCCAAAAGTATTACTGTATTCTCGTTGTGGACCCCCGCCAAAGATGTGATAACCCATGAGGGCGGTTATTGTGAGAAACGGCATGACGAAAGGATGACCATTGACTCAGTAATCGCCGGAAAACTTGCAAGCGTTGGGACGTTTTACCCGCTCAGTATGCCAAAGCAGGGCGCAACCCTTCCCGGTGGTGCTATCAATTCATCAGTGAAGTAAATATGCGTCATCATGGCGGCTCTGACATGGTACGCCGCCGCTTACAAGTATCATGCTGGGCGCAAACCTACGCCGCCGCGATCACCCTAGCGGATAGCGTCAAAGCCACTCTTGATTTGAACCGCACAAATATTGAACTAATCGTAGCTGAGACGATCAGCGACTATATCGACGAAGAATCCGCGCTATATCGGCGCATCGTCGAATTTTATGTATGGGAGTAAAACGAAATGGCACAAACTAATTACGGCGTAACCCTCGGAAAGCAGGACTCGACAATGGCTTACATCACCATTGGCGAAGTTGTAGCAGTTGACCCGCCCGAATACACCAACCCGGAAGTCGAAAGCACTAACCACGGCTCCGGCGGCGTGCGTAATTCATCTCCTCCAAGCTCCGCTGAAATGGCCCATTCAAGGCGACGATCAATTATGACAAGGCAAACATTGCCTCGCTCGTTACCGATATGCGGCAGGGCACGATTGGCCGCTTATCAGCTGGCTGTTTGACGACAACTCGCCAGACCTTTTCGGGCGCTTGGTGACCAGTATCAAGCCGTTGACCGCAGACGCGAAGAAGCCGGAAGTTCTCAAGGCTGAAATCACTTTCCGCCCATCCGACTCAATTCTCCTTGAGTTCGTAATGCTTTCAAACGCTGACTCCTGAAGCCAAAGCAACAAACCGTCACCGTTGAAGGTGGAGTCTTTATCCGTGCGCATTGACGGCCTCGTATGCTATGGGCTTACGCGGCAAGGATTTAGAGGCGTTGAAATCTTTCGGATCTCTCTGATTCCATTATCGAGGATGGTAAGCGCATGCTCACGGCGAGAAGTTGGCTCGCTTGCCAACTCAACCATTGAGCAGATCACCAAAGCCGTATTTGCTTTCAATGCGCTTGGAGCAAAAGCCGTTGAAGATGCGGCTGCCGAGCTAAAAAAACGGACGTTTTGACTTCCAACTCGCCCGCGTCTTAGGCTGGCGGTCCGTTGGTGAAATGCTCGGAAGCTTGGAGCATGAGCGAGTACATCCATTGGCAAGCGATTTACAGCGTGAACCTTTCCCCGAGAACGCGCCGACAGACGCGCCGCAAGCAGTGGTAAGCCTACGGCGGCAATGGGTGACCGTGGCAAACATCACAATATGCCGACTTTGTCCTGATTTTTGGGGCGAGAACACCAACCCCAGCAAACGCCCGCACAGATCAAGGCGAACATGGAAATTATCAAAGCCGCTCAAAGAAGAAAAAAAAGAGGATAACTGCAGCTGAAGGCTTAGTTATTCCAATCTCGTTTAATACCGGAATGTTGCTTGACGGTATCAAGGCTATCACTGGACTCATTACCGGCGCGGTAGAACGTACTCAGGAATGGACAGAGGGACTTGATAAGTTAGGGGACGTTACCGGCATGTCCACAGATAAACTCGCGGCATGGTCTTTCGTTGCAAAAAAGGCGGGCGTAGAAATTGACACCTTTCAAACGCTACCGTCATCATGGCGAAGGGCTTGCTTGATCTTCCGGCGAATTGTCAACCACCGGCAAGGCTTTGGAGGATTTCGGTATCAGTGTTTTGGACGCGGGCGGGAAAGTCCGAGATCAAAGTGATTTGATGAATGATATTGCCGGAAAGTATGCCGAGTTTGGGACACAGACCGAGCGGGTAGACTTCCTGACCAACGTATTTGGAAAAAGCGGATCACAGCTTATTGATGTATTTGACACCCTTGCCAAAGAGGGCGGGATTGACCAGGTAAAGGGCAAGGTTGAAAGTCTCGGCCTTGTCCTTGACCCGAATCAATACGAGGACTTTCAGCGCAATTAATGAAGTCAATCTGACTTTCAGGGATTATCAAACGCTTTCACGGGGCCACTTTTCCCGGTGCGAAAAGTTACTCAAGACCTTTACGGACTGGTTACAATCCCCGTGGGTTGCGGACGCCATCAAGAACATCGGTGAGAAACTTGGCACGCTTTTGCAAGCGATATTGGCTGCAGGTCCATCAAAACTGGTCGCCGCTGGGTAAATTCCTTTGCAGACTTTGAAGGCTTTGACAGGCGTAGATATTCAACCGTTTATGACAGAATTGGAAAAAGTGTCGGACTGGGTATCAAGGAGGAACCCCCGCGCTGGATCAGTTTCGGAAAACATCCTAACAGGCTTTGCGGACTTTCAGCAAGAGCCAGGTGAAACAACCGCAATAACAGCATTGGGACAATTACTTGACGCATGGCCTGACATGGGTCGGAGAGCGCGGCCCCGAACTTGTGAACCTCCCTAACGGTTCATATGTCAATAACGCGCAATCTAGCGCAAGCATGGGATTTGATTATTACAAACTCGCCTCCATTCTTGCGGTTGAGTTTGCAAAGGCGCGGGACTAATGACAACTGAAGGTATCTCGACTCCATCACAACCGAATACCACAACGGATCCGCGTGGGTCGATATTACTAATTATGTCGTAGGTGATATGAAAGGCAATAACGGCTTGGGCGGATGGAAGCCAGATCAGCGCGTCGGCACGCTTGGCATTTTGAATATCACCCTAAATAACAAAGCCAAATTATTCTCGCCTATGGGCGGGGATGCTGTGCGCGGATTGTCCACCCTCACGGGATTCAACAAGGGCGCGAAACTTCGCATCACTGGCACGTTCCGCAATGTAACAGAAGAAATTTGGACAGGCCGTATCATGTCCATTGATTCAGATGACAAGAACTGGGGCAATGAGCAAGTTCGGCTTATGGCGGTTGATTGGATGAATGTCCCGTCAAATTTCCCCATGAAAGCCGCGACCATTGGACTCAATAAACGCATTGATGAAGCAATGACAACGATCCTTTCCCGTTTGAGTGTGCAACCAGAAGCAACCAGTTTTGCGACTGGCTCGTTTACATTCCCCGCCGTATTCGATAACGTCCAACGAAAGACAATGGCACTCTCGGAGTTCACGAAGTTAGCAAACTCAGAACTTGGTTATATCTATGTCAAGCATGATGGTACGCTAGTTGCTAAAAGTATGCTAACCCGTCACGGCTGGCGGGCATTAGATCAAGTTTGGATCACCTGAAAGGATCCGTGGCCATTTTCTCTTCCTTGAAGAGGGAAATTTTGCTTCGGAAACTGGCGGGAAACTTGATGAGGGAACACTATGGTGCAGTCACCAAGACGCGGCTATTCATCGGGGACGCGGAAGAGCACAACATCTTCCCTGAAGATAGCCTTTTGAATAACTCAATTATTCGCTGTCACCCTGTGGTAACTGATACATCTTTGAAAGTGCTTTACAAACTCGGCACGCCGCTATTTATCCCATCGGGTAAAACGGTTTTGTATTCGCCCATTACACGACCCCAAAGGTTTGGTCAAGTATCAGGAACGAACATGCAAGCCCCGTGGCAACTACGGATTATCTCGCAAACAGTGGCAGCGACGGACGCGCCCCAACTACACCGCAAATGTGGTTGTGGCGCTAAATACTACTGGAGATACTGTTTATTATTGCAATTCAAATAACGCGACAGCTGGCGTTTACTGACACTCCTTGCGGGCGCGCGGGTATGGCATTTATTGCGGCAACAGCATTGAGATCAGGAAAGATGATTCGTTTCTGACAAGCGGCGCACGGGTATGCCCCTTTCAGTTTGACCAAGGGTATCAAAAGATACCTACGCCGCAAACGTGTACAGGCTGTCGGTAGTCGAAGATACAAGACCCCAAAATCCGGATTACAGAATGAAATACCTACGAACCTGAATAAAAAACATCATGATGACTTTCCTTATCTGGCGATTGGTTCCCTGATTTTGGGACAAGAGGATAGAAGCGGGATAAGCAATCATTATTACATTACTGACCGCGCTTTTACGATCAAGCAGGGCGGGATTATCAATGTCGAATATGGTGTAAAGCAGAACGATAGTTATCTATCGGACGGGCTAGAGCCTGTCACCGTTGAGTTTACAGGA
>JADKJE010000030.1 GCA_016722515.1 Alphaproteobacteria bacterium | reverse complement strand
TTACAGTGATTTTAGCGCAACCGCAACAGTAGATACTTATGCGGTTTTCGACGCCCCCGCCTCTACTGATGAAGTTGCTAACATTGGGGGGTTGCCGCGACCTTTATCACTAGTCGCCACAAGTTATTTATGGACAGTTCCAACCCGTACAAACAAGAACCTGATTCAATATCCACTTTCCAACACCCGCCAACTAACATGGTCGTTTGTATGGACCAACCCAACCGTCGGAAATGGAACAGTGACCGCATATTGCGAAATAAATAAGGGACTATGAAGTGGTTGTTGACATTGTTTGGGGTCAACATCTTTAATCCGGGCGGCGGCATTGCACACACAACACCATTTGCAAGATCATCAGTGGCAGTGCAACAGCAACTAGAGTAGCAAGATTACTTGCTGTCTGGTACGGCTGGATTTGCTGATGCGTAACCAATTGAATAGTTCAAACTCTTGACTATAATCGCACAAAACGCAGGTTCAACTTATTTTATTTACTGCGTCTTTATCGTCCACTGTACCGATGACATGGACTACAAAGACCCATCAAAAATAGTTGCAATCATTTTATCTAGGAATAATCACGCATGAAAAAATCTATGCCAGTCGGAAAACCGTTTGCGAAAGGTGATCCGCGCATAAATCGCAAGGGACGCAAACCGCTAAATCAAACCTTCGGCGAATATGTGCGCGAGTTTTTGGAAGCGGATAACGACGGCAAAAAGAAAAGCGTCATTGAAGAAATGACCGAGGTTGCGGTATCTCTTGCAAAAAAAGGTAATTACCAATTTTGGGACGCGCTGACAAATCGCGCATACGGAAAAGTACCTGACAAAATCGAAATGCAGAGCGAAGAAAAGCCCGACTTGTCTAAACTCACGGATGAAGAATTAAAAACATGGATGCAACTGTTAGAGAAATCGAAGCCGTAACAATCATAGACCTTGACGCGGAATTACTCAGGCGAGATTTTCACGCCTTTGTTGTATCCGCTTGGCCTTTGGTTGAGAAGGGAACGATATATCAGGACGGCTGGCACATCCGTATGATTTGCGATTATCTACAGGCGTTATTTGAAGGGCGTATCCCGTCCAACTCGCTAATGATGAACGTCCCGCCGCGTCACATGAAAAGCCTGTTATGCAACGTGTTCTTTCCCGCGTGGGTATGGACAAAGACACCCGCCGCGAAGTTTCTCTGCTTTTCCTTTTCCGAGGCGTTGACCTTGCGCGATTCCATGAAATGCCGCGAGCTTATCGCCTCCCGTTGGTACGAGGAAAGATTCCATATCGTAATCAATAAGCGGCAAGATTCAAAAGAGAATTTTCAAAATACCTTTGGCGGCTATCGTTCCTGTTTTGGTACGGGCGGATCCATCACTGGGCAAGGCGGGGATTATCTGATTATTGATGACCCGTTAGACGCGACAAAGGCCAACAGCAAAGCCGAGCGCGAGCGGGTGAATTACACGTATGACAATTCAATCCACATGCGCGGGAATGACCCAAAGACCGTAAAGAAAATACTTATCATGCAACGGCTACATGATGAGGACTTATGCGGGCATATCATAGAACGCGGCGACCCGTGGGAGTTTGTTATCTTGCCCGCTGAATGGGAATGCGTCACCCGCTTTCATTCGTCCATCGGACTCACTGACCCGCGTACCGAAAAAGATACGCTACTCTGGCCGGAGCATATCGGGCGAAAAGAGTTAGACGTTTTGAAGTTGCCACTCTCGGAAATCGGCGTAGCTGGGCAATTCCAACAGCGACCCACCCCGCTTGTCGGCGCTATCTTTAAGCGGGACTGGTTCGCAGTTCGCAAAACCCTCTGTCCCTTGTGTGGGTAGATACTTTTCATGGGATACCGCCGCGTCAATTCAGGACACCGCCGCTTATACATGCGGGATTGTTGGCGAATTGACACCCGACTATAAACTATATATCCGTGACATTTGGCGTAAAAAGATTGAGTTTCCACAATTGCAATATGCCATTGAAGAGCAAGCGAAGAAATACGGCGGTATGAAAAGCCAGTACACACGGGATATAATCATTGAAAATAAATCGAGCGGTATTCAGGTCATCCAAAGCATGAAACAAATCAGCGCGTTTGCTGATAAGGTCATGCCGTACACGCCGAAAGGCGACAAGATAGCGCGGGCATACGAGGCGGCGAAATGGTGCGAAAAGGGATGTGTCATACTCCCTCCCCCATCGGCGGACTCTGATTGGATGATCGATTGGGAAGCGGAATTATTCAACTTCCCCAACTCTGCTTATAAAGATCAAGTTGACGCATTTTCACAACTCTGTGACTACCTGAGTTATTATCTTGCTGAAGGATTACAAGCCCGCACCACGGGAAGGACAATCATACAATGAAAAAATGGAAATGTACTGAATGCCAAACGATTACGGATGACGATCAACTTCTCATTGATAACAATCCATTTATTAAGGGGCGTATTATCGTAGCATGTCCATCATGCTACACAGTAAACGCGGTTGTGATTGTCTGTGATGAATACGGATGTGAACGGGTCGCTACCTTTGGGTATCCTACTGATGAAGGATATAAAAACACATGCGGCGAACACATGCGGAAATATAAGGGCAAGGCGCAAGAGGCTGGAGAAATCCGCCGCCTAGAACGCAAGATTGAAAAGCTGGAAGCCGATCTACTCGCCGCGCAAAGTGGCGCAACCGTGACAACCACAGAAACACAGGTGACACAATGACAACGATCAATCAAATTTGGGACTTCATCACAGGCACGAATAAAGAGGGGCCGGGCGGCGTTCCTTCCGTTTTGCCTTACGACTACAATAACCTGTATAACGCGCTGTACGGGCTATATAACAACGATGAAGCCATTATCGAAGATGACACAACCCGCCGCCTCCGAACCGTGGTAAACAGATCGGTTGAGTTTTACGCCTCGAAGATGCTACCCGGTAAAGAAATCAAGGTTATGGCGTACATCGGCGGCGAAAAACCCACAGAGGGCGAAGAGCAACCGAATCAGCCTTTGATTGAAGCGATTGACCAAGTTGTGAAGGATAGCAACATTGGAAACAACAAAGGCGCAATGATTCGAGGCTTTTCACTGTACGGGGACTCATTTATCCGCGTGCGTGGGGATAAACAAAAGACATACATCGAAGATATATCCCCGTTCTTTGTGACAGACTTCGAGGAAGATAGCCGTCAATTCTTGACCTATTTGCGGCTTGATATTCCTGTACTCGGTGACAATGACATGCCTGAAAATTACGTGGAAGTGTGGGACGCTGAAACAAAGACCCTGCAAATCTGGCAGGGACAGACGCCCGAACAACTCCCGTCAAGCAGTTAGGGCAACCCAAAGAAGTAACCGCCTTTTCTGAATTGGGTATTGACTTCATTCCCGTAGTGCATACAAAATTCCGCGACAACGGGGACGCACGCGGGCAAGGTTGTGTGTACCATGCGCTTGACAAGATTTACGAAGCTAACAGGGCTGCAACCCGTTTGCATGATTTACTCTTTGCCTTTGGCGAGCCTGTCTTTATCGCCTCCGCAAACAGCACAGACGCGCAAGGCCGACCCCTCCCCCCGCCGCGCGTGAATACCGACACAAGCGCAAGCCCTGTACCTTCCGGCTCCACAATTACAGGCGTAATCGGTCAAATCTTCGGGCGGCTTATCTCGCTCCCCGGCTTGGCTACCATTTCAAGCTTAATCCCGAATGTGGATTATTCGGACGCGCTTGCGATCCTAAATGCACAGATGGAAGAACTTGAAAAAGGATTTGCCGGAGTTGCGCTGGTACGCCATGAATCCCACAGACCAAAGCGCCATGAGCGGAACCGCCTTGCGAACCTTACTCGGAGCCGCAGTTGACCGCGCAACCGAAGCCCGCAATAACTTTTTATCGTCACTATCCCGCGCCTTTGAAATGGCCTTGACCATCGGCATTTATAACGGCGTATTCCCCGCGACCCTCGGAACTTTTGACTCTGGCGACTTTGACCATGAATTGCACGTTGATTCAGCATGGGGCGAAAGCGTTGACGAAAAAGCCGCGACAATGGCGGCGCTGACGGGCGCCGGCGTGCCTGCTAAGTCTGCAATGAAACTTGCGGGATTCAGGGGAAACGCCTAATACCGCCCCTGTCCAAACAACCATGAAAAAAGGTACAATCGTCAAAGGAACACCCCCAAAAGCGGGTACGCCAGTGGTAAGAGTTGGCTAGAAGTGCCATAGAAGCCCACAGGAAGCCCGTACAGACACGGCAAGTCGAAAAGGATACCCATGCTTCAATATGTGATGGTACAACTAGGCACGGCGGAATGATATGGGGATTAGCGACTTTACAAACCTATTATCTAATGGCGGCTGGGGAATCCTTGTCAGTTATTTTCTGTATAAAGAAGTTTGGCCGTTTATCACAAATAAGCTAGTTCCTGTCTCTATGAAAAACATGGAATACCAAAGGCAGGAACGGCAAACCGAGCTAGAGCAAGAACGGCAATTTCACAGAGAATTGGAGTTAGAACGATCCAAAACCCTCAGTACAATATCGGCGGCGATCCAAAATTTATCAGTCTCAATGGCCCAAACAAATGAACGGATCGCCGCCATATTGACAAATCAGCAGTTGATTATCAGCCAACAAAACGCGACTTTCGGCGTACTCACGGACGCGGTAGGAGATATGAAAGCGGCAGCCACCCGCAGACGCGGCGGGGATTTTACGGAAAAGAAGCAATGAAAGAGCGCGACATAATCAACGTTGCAATCTCTGACACTCATTGCGGTAGTGACCGCGCTGTATTCCCCCCCTCCATCTCCCTTCCTCCGCTAATGGCGGATGATAAAGAACGTTTGCTAACATACTCATTTAATCAACAAAAACTGTATGACCATTTACTTTATTGTGCGAGGACAATCAAGGAACGTTTCGCGGGATACAAAAAGGTAATTACCCATAACGGGGATGCAATCGAAGGAATACACCACAGAACTATACAATTATCCGCGCCGATGGTTGAAGATCACGTCATAATTCATCAGGCGGTTATGGATGACTTTATATGAGATTGGATTCAGTGTAAAAATGGGGATGAATTGCGGTATGTCTCAGGAACCGAAACGCATACAGGGTACACCGAGCAAGGGATTATCAAGCATTTTGAGGACTTCGGCGCAACCTTCCATGATGAACTAAAACTCACACAATACGGGCGCAAGATATGGTATGTCCATCAGTGGGCTGGCGCGGGCAATGGACAAAATGAGGGTAATGGATTATCAAACGCTATCAAAGCCCTATACTTTAACAGTCTAAAAGAAAAGCGGGAAATGCCTGACCTTGTAATATCCTCCCATTATCACAAGGCTATCATGGCATCTTATAGTCAAGATTGGCAAACGCATTACGCCATGATAACCCCCTCTTTCCAAATGAAAACGCGCTTCGGTCAAAAGGTATCCGCTTTCCAGCGCAACGATATAGGCGTGGGACTTGCAGAGGTATCAACAAACGGCCTGATAAAGATACACCGTCCCCTATTGATGGAATAATCTGCAATGAAGTTGCAATGATTTTGATATGTTTCTAATCTTCCTTTGATGTATTATTTTGTCAAAGGAGATTTGCATTATGAAGGAAAGAAACGAAACAATCAGAAAAGCGATAGAAGAATTGAAGGAAGTTTGGCGTGATGAGTTTGATGCGGCTGGTAGGCCGTTGGGTACACGCCTGACGAAGATTTATATTTAGTAATTCAACAATTGGAGGGCTTATAAATGGCGCGTAAATACATCATCCCAAAAAAGAAGTACTGCCCGCCGTGCGTTGGAATGGGAATATCATTGGAAACCGCCGCAAAGTTATGGAGGTATTCGGTATCTATGACCCGCTACGGGTAATCAATACCATTCCCGCGAAATCCCTCCCCATCATGCGGGCAGATGGTTGTTTGCTGGAAGGAATTGCCACGGTGCGAGGCAGATCAAAAGCCGCTTATTATCTCAACATTGACCAAATGCAAAAAGGATTTGTTGTGTGGTACTGGTCGGAGGACGGCTGGAATTTGAACGCCAATTTCAGAACCTCCCAGACGTGACAGAGGACTATTGTTTGCTTTACGATCCCGGAAATTGACGCGGCGCATATAGTCCCGGAGTCGGTACAAGTCCGGTACAAGTCCGGTACAACTCAGGCAGTTGTACCGCGAAAACACGCGCAAGAGGTCGAAGCGTGACAGATGTACCAAAATCGCGCAAGTTGTACCGAGGTTGTACGCCAGTTGTACGCCAGTTGTACCGCGAAATCCTGCTATAAAATCACGCTTTATTATATGGCGCGGTAAAAATGGGACTTGTACTTTCCCCTACTACTACATACTAAGATAAAGTATTTATATATATACAAAGGTTACTTATGACGACGAACCCAAAAACACTTCAAAGGCAGTTGGCGCAAAGGGAAAGGTACATCTCCCAGATGCTTTCCCTGCTTTCAAAAGAACCCATGTTCAGAGCCGATCTCGCCCGCGCCATGTCAATCAGTTATGGCACGCTTCAAGCGATTGTACGGTACGCCCGCGTGAATGGCTGGATCGTCTCGCAAGGGAAGTACTACATAAACCCGCATAACGTCATGGTTGCGGATGGTAAAGTAATCAGAACGAATACAATGGAGGTATGCAATGATTAGGATTTTAGGCCGTTGGTTTTTCGCTATCGTGTGGACGTATTTACCGGCTCCGAAGGGCGCAAAGCCGCCCGTCTTGATACTTTTGAAGATGACGCACAAGGCAAGGTGTAACATGGGATTACGTTACGCCTCACAGGTAGACGGGAATCAGGCGCAAATTGTACGGGAGTTGCGGGCAATGGGCTTTCGTGTGGACTTGGTACACAGGCTCAAAAGCTGTATGATTTGGTTGTCACTGGCAAAATGGGCGC
The DNA here is from genome assembly GCA_016722515.1 of Alphaproteobacteria bacterium. Classification (NCBI taxonomy): domain Bacteria; kingdom Pseudomonadati; phylum Pseudomonadota; class Alphaproteobacteria; species Alphaproteobacteria bacterium. Next base: position 14,910 of record JADKJE010000030.1, on the reverse strand, counting down.
GACTTACGACGTGCGTACTTTGCGGGTCGAAGTCAAGAGCCAGGCGAAACCTTGACCGCAGACGAGCGGGAATATTGGGAAGCCGAGCCGTATCCAGAAACGCTGATAATCGCAATCGAAACCGAAGACATACTACGATGGTATAAGAGGATTTAATGCAAAACGAACCGATTACCTATCAAGAGTTTATGTCCCTTGCATCTCAAAATAAAATTACCCTCATTGACCGCCTTGCCGCGCAAATGCTGGATATTGGATACCGCGCCGCCGCCGCATCCGCAGAATACTATCGGATCAAGCTGGGAAGCGAAAAAGGAAACCCACGACTAGCAGAGGCGACCGCGACCCGCGCCGCCCTCGAAGGCGAATATGACGCTTTGAAACATGCCGTAAGTGCTTTACAGTCCACATTACGAGCGGAAAGGGAGTTGGAAAAATGACACCCAAAGGTGGAAGAATCGAAACTACGAATTTTTACACAGTCGACGAGGCAGGCAGGGAGTTTATTTCTTTTTGTGATTCTATGCCTGATTTTGTGTGGTGTGACGATACTTCGGATTTGTTTCACTTCCAAGATAACAAAGGCGGTGAGGTGTTCTTATTGTGATGTGCTATCAGAAGAGTTTGACCTTGCCCCATTGTGGAGCCCGAAATGAAAAAAGACTTGCGTAATCATGGGGAATGGCCCCAGCCTAAACGATATGCCGGCCGATACACTCCAAAAGTATGATACTTTCGGAGTCAATTATTGCCCGTACTCCCCCACTTATTACGTTTGTGTGGATAACGACATACTCATAAACCACCATGAGAAAATTTATAAACTGGCGTCCGGCGCAAAATTGGCATTTTTGGCAGCGAAGGAATTTGGATCATCCCGGCTGTATGACCTGAATAATCTTTTCCTTATCCGTAAAGATGAAACCGACTTCAAGGATGAGCGGTTTTTTTCTGGGTTTACCGTGGTGTATGTCGCGCTTAAAGCCGCGTTTTATCTCGGGTACGAAAGAGTCCATCTATTTGGTGTTGATTTTAATAAAGAATGGGATCACTATAAACCAGATTACCCGCGTGGCGACGTAGAGCATAGAGCGGCAAGAATGGACGAAATGTTTTACCATTTTAAATTAGCTCAAAAGGTTTACGCCGAGAATGACAGAAGAATAATAAATCATTCTCGGCGCTCCCGGCTTGATCTTATCTTTCCCAGAAAATGATATAATAAAAGTACCCGCGAGCAGATCGGCTCCGGGTACATGACTAAAGCCGTAGGAGGCTCTAATGACAAAAAGTATACCACTCACGCAGGGGAAATTCGCACTCGTTGACGACGAGGATTTTAAAAAACTCAATAAATATAAATGGCATTTGAATAACATATACGCCGAGCGCACCACATGGCCCGAGCATAAACATGTTTATATGCATAGATATATTATGACGGCAAAAGCCGGTCAAGAAGTAGACCATATAAACGGAAACAAATTAGATAATCGAAAAGAAAATCTTAGATTGGCTTCTCATTCTCAGAACTGCAAAAATCAGGCAAAACCAAAAAACAACACGTCAGGATATAAAGGCGTTACAAAAAATAAAGCGGGCAATAACTGGATTGCACAAATAAAAACAAATGGTAAGCATTTATCACTTGGAAGATTTGAAAACATTCAAGACGCCGCCCGTGCTTATGACAACGCCGCCCGTAAATACTTTGGCGAGTTTGCGAAACTAAACTTTCCAGATGTATAATTATATAAACCTAACGAAAGGAGAATAATATGCTTAATGCAACCGTACAAAGTGCGCTCGTCGTGATCGTCGCCTATCTGCTTGACCTGGGCGCGAAAGCCGTCGGCCTACCGCTCGACTCCGGCGTCCTCGCCTCAGTCGCCGCCGGACTTGTGTCCTACATCATTAGCAAGTTCGCCGGCCCTCCCTCAGCCGAAAGGATGCGATCCGCTTTTCGCAAGTAATGCAGAATAACTCAATTGACCGCTGAAAAGCGAAGATAAGACACCCGCACGGAAAGCGCCTTAGAACTACTAAGGCGCTTTTATTTTGTAATGAAATTAGAATGATTCTGCAATGTTACTAACGCGCTTTTGTCGTATATTCGAGGGCAAGGAGAAAACGGACACATGAAAACAAACCTGCAAGATATTTACAGCCAATTGGAAACAAGCAAGTCTTTTGATGAACTCAATGACGGATTAGAGTCTATCAATATGAGAATGGAAAACGGTAAAAAATTTGACGCATTCCTTCATTACGAAAACGGGTCTTTTCGCTGGTTTCACTTCAAGGAAGTTGTCAAAGCGAAATTACTAGGCATTCGCACAGTGTACGACGTTGACCCAACAAAGACATTCAGAATCGCCGACATTCTCACAGACGGCGCACTTTTGCCTCACTCGGTAACACTCGCCGAACTTATGGTAATGGACTTGGAGCCAGCCGACGACGACGAAGAAAAGTCCGAAACTTGCCTTTGCTATGAGTACGCCGGTGATAATCCACTTTGCCCGGATCACGGCGACGCGCAGGAATTCACGCAGGCCGACGATCGAGAACGAAACGATTTATACACAATGGGAATGGGAGCGTAACATGAATGACTTGACCGTATCAAATACCGTTGACGCCGCGATTATGGAAAGCGTTTTACTTGGCGGCGATTTGTCTAAATTGACCCCAGAACAGCGGGTATCTTATTACCGCCATGTTTGCGAAAGCGTAGGACTCAATCCGCTTACAAAGCCGTTTGATTATATGACGCTTAACGGGAAGTTGACCCTGTACGCAAAGAAGGACGCAACCGATCAACCCGCAATATCAACGGAGTATCAATTGACGATGTAGACATTGTGGAAAACGAGACGCAATTTCTCGTGAAGGTCAAAGGACATGATAAGACGGGCCGCACAGACGTCGAAATTGGAGTAGTGGCAAAAAAGGATATGCAGGGCAATCTTGGCAACGTGCAGATGAAAGCCGTTACCAAAGCAAAACGCCGCTTGACCCTATCCCTTTGCGGTCTTGGCTGGCTTGATGAAACCGAAGTTGAAACCATCCGAGACGCAAGACTCGCAAACGTCAAGGCTGAAACTGGCGAGATAATCGAAATCGAAAATCCTAGTCCAGTCAATAATACGCTGTGGAATCACTGGATCAGCCTTTGCAATCGCGCTGATAAAGTGAATATCAAACATGCGAACCCTGACCGGGTGAAAGTGACAGAAGAAGATTTGATCGCCGCAGGCAAGGAATTACGACCGCTTGTTGAGGATGCCGAGCGACAAGCCGCCGCAGAAAATGTAAATCAAGACTCGTAAAATCAAAGGCCGTGCGCGAAGCGATAGGAACGAGAGGCCCAAAATACTAGATATTCGGGCGGCTGGTAGAACAGCACACTAGACCTATTCCCACACTCTCCCCGTGGGAGCCTAAATCAAAATTCAAAGGAATAATACAATGAACTCAGTACAAGAACAACTCGAAAGTGATTTGAACGAACTGGCCAAAGTGCGCGAAGATGCCGAAAAGGTACGCAAGGCGAAGCGTGAAATGATTGAAACCGTCCAACAAACCGATGATTTTATGCGGCTGGACAATGACGGGAATATCCTTGACGGCAAACTGTCAGAACTCGAAAGCAAAATCAGAACATCAGCCCTCGCCTTGTATGATAATTCTTGCGAACTCCCCGCCCGCGTCGCTGTCAAGTGGTTTACTACCGTAGTGGTGACAGACGAACTCAAAGCGAAGGAATGGTGTATAGCCCACTTCACGCCCGCGCTGAAACTTGACGGGAAAGTATTTGAAAAGGCCGCGAAAGATGGAAACATTCCCTCCGATCTTGCGACTGTCTCCAAAGAAGCCCGCGCCCAAATCGCCACAAAGTTATAGGTGAATCATGCGAAAATTCGCTCAATATCTTGCGATATTTTTTGTGATAACTCAGGTTGATCGGGTTGCGAACTTTATCCACCTGTACCAACCCGCAGACACTTTGTTTTATATCCTGCTTTCCTACGGTCAAAGCATCGGCCTCGCTATTGGCGTGTACCTCTCGTTTTTCTTTGTGCGTCAACCTAAAGTCAAATGGGCGGCGGTTGCCGGAATTATCGTATTTGGCGGGGCTGATCTGTTTTTCAATGAATTTGCCTTAATCAGAACTGTCAGTGCAAAGGCACTTATTGAGGCAGATTCGTCATTTGTTTGGATACCTGCCGAAACTTTGCAGGTTGCCAATCAAATTGTTGCAATTGCCTACGGCGTGTTGCCAACTTTGGCAAGTGCCATTTTAGGCTGGATTCAAGGCGGAGTTGACAAGTTGACTGATTCAGAACTCAGGTACACTCCGATTGAAAGGGCAATCCGCGCCATGAACAAAGGACTTGACGGCTGGGCCGGTAGAATTGCCGTGCGGATCGAGGGAGTTGCTTTCACTTCCGGCGGAGTTGCCACAAATCAGAGGGATAATTCAGGCATAATTGACGCGGAAACTTCCGAAGTTGCTACCCCGAAAAAATGGAATGACCTTAACCAGCGTGATATTGACTGGATACTGACAAAGCGCAAAAACGCACGCGGGGCAATTATGGCACGTTTTCAGGTCAGTAATGGCACGGCTGGCAATTGGCTGAAAGACTTGGCAGATGGATCAAGGCCGTGGGAAAGTGCCAAAAAGCTGACAGAAATTCGGCGGACACGCCCTCAACATAATAAAGGATCTAAAAATGTCAATTGTTCTTATTTGCCCGAAGTGTAAAGGAAATGCGTGGGTAATGTTATCCACTGAAAACAAAGTATGTCTGGATTGTCAAATCCCTATGGTTGATGCCGCCCAACAAATGCGTGGAAATGAGTTTTGGAAATATTGGAAACAGCGTTGGCCTAATGCGTCAACCAATGAAGCATCTTTGAGGGTATCTGCTAATTATCAAGAAACACGGGCAGCGTTTATTGCTGGCTATCAAGCCGCCGAACAATCGCGTGCACTGGACGGGGCTACGCCCGAAGGTTTTTGCGAGTGTGGCACATCAATCGAGCATCATACCGGCATGGGTTGCCTATACCGCCCCGCCAGTAACGCTTAACCGTTAGGCAGATAAAGGAAATAAAATGACAAAGATTGTAATGGTAGGAATGAACCCGCGCACCCGCGCCGCGATCCCGTGGGACTCTGACGAGAAAATATGGACACTAAACGAAGCCCCGGCGAAGGATTGGCTTAAGCGGTATGACGTGCTTTTCCAGATACATCCGCGATGGGATTGGGATAGGCCGAATAACATTAGTGACCCAAACCACCCGCTGTATATCAAGGCGCAAAGCGGGCAATGTCTGTACTGTAAAGGGGAGGGGAAAGCATACAACGAAGGGAAAGAAGTACCCTGTCCGTTTTGCGAGTATGGCGTTTATACCGTACCACAACACCGGGAGGGAAAGACGATCATCATGCAAGACATGAACGAGGACGCGCCGGGATGCTTGAAAATGCCATTACCCGAAAATCCTTACCTGACTAGTACACTTGCTCACATGCTTTTCTATGCAATCCTTCACAAGTACGAGAGCATAGAATTATACGGATTTGAGGCCGAAAGCGGTACTGAATACGCACATCAGCGGGCTTGCATCGAATATTGGATAGGGTACGGGCGAGGGATGGGTATGAGTATCACGGCTCCGGGCTCCGGCTTACTGACTGGAAAACACTACGCTTATGAGGACTTCGATCAAGGTTACCGCTCACGGCTTGAAATGCGAAAGCGGACATTGCAAGAGAATTTGAACGCCGCCGAAGTTGCCGCCGTCAAGAGCGAAGGACATCTGGAAGCCCTTACGCCATTTCAGAAGATAAAGGCAATCACGCCAGTATGGGAGGCGGCGTATGACGATCACTTTCGCAAGAAAAACATGGTTAGTTTTATCCGTGGGACTATCAAGGAACTGGATAACGCCATTGCCATCCTTGACGGGTACAGGCTGGACGGTGACACGGCGAAGGAAACGGACGTAAGGCGGCTGATAGAAACTCATTACGGATTAGGATAGGAGGCAAAATGAAAACATGGAAGGACGAAACACACGAACACACGCAAGAGGGCGGCGAGACTTTCAGCGTAAGGCGCAACTTCCAGCGCGAGGAGGAGGAAAGAAATCACGCCATACTTAGGAAGCAGGTACAAGACTTCAAAGACACGATGAAACTTGTATCTATAACGATTGTCACGATCTTCTTTTTTATCTTTATCCTTAGCGCAATTATGACAAGATAAGAAATATTAGAATGTGGTAAAATAGACTCATTGTGACTGGCAAGAGTCGCCATAATAATCTGTGAACTTCGCCCGCATGAAACGCTTGCCCGTTTTGTGTGGGCGATTTCTATTAGAGGAAAAATGAAGAAAATGCCAATTGGTAAAAGATTCGTGAAAGGGTTTTCTGGTAATCCAAACGGACGTCCGAAGAAGTTTTTGAACGAAAAAGATCAAAGATATTATTGGAATTATGGAATAAGGCTTGCAGAATATAATGAAATGCTTGCTAGTCAAGACGGTAAATGTGGTATTTGCGGGAAAACAGAAACGGGCGGTAGGATATTTGCAAGCGGAAAGGCTGGATTTGCGATTGACCACAAGCACGTTGATGGTTATTCAAAAATGCCACCAGAAGAAAAAAGGAAGTATGTCAGAGGTCTTTTGTGTGTTGCTTGCAATAATAGGGTATTATCTTTACTGGAGGATGTTGATTTAGTAAGAAAGGCCGAAAAGTATTTAGAAAAGTACAGATAAACAGCAACGAAGCACCGCCATTCTATAATCACCCCACTTGTAAAAAGTGGGGTTTTGTTGTATATTGTGAAAAGGTATTGCAAAGCATTTGTACAAACAAAACAGGGGAGCGGCTTACTCTAGCCGAAAAGAGGATAAATGGCCGAAGAAACAAGCAAGGAAACCACCGAGCAAGAAACCGAAGTGAAGGAACCGGAACAGTCACCGGGTACAAAATCGACTGAAAAAACCCTCACACAATCCGAAGTAAATAAGCTACTGGCTGAAGAGCGGCGAAAGCATGACGCGAAATACAAGGAATTGCAAACCGAGTACATCGGATTCAAATCCACTATTGAAGCGAAAGAACAAGCCGCAAACGAAGCCGCCGCCGAAAAGGTGGAAGCCTTGCGTAAGGATTTACCCGATCCGCTGATTAAGTTGCTGGATAATCTTTCACCCGTTGCTCAGTTAGAATGGTTGTCAGACCCGGCCAACGTAATCACGAAAAAGGAAATCCCTCCCTTGCCTTCAAGCCGTGACACACACGGCGGGCAAAAGAAAACGATCAATATTGTATGAGGTAAATTATGGCCGCAGTTGTAAAATCAACCAAAGCCGGGTATGACACCATCAGCGCACAGACTTGTGTAAATATTTCTGAATTGCTGACGGCTGGCCCCGGTCTTGCATTTGAAAAGCTCGCCCCTGTCTTTATTGACAGTAACGGCGCGATCCGCCCCGCAACCGACGATTCTACAAATGAATTGGCGTTTGACGGTTTTGCCATGTCCGCAAATGACAGTGACGGCGGACTTCCCTGCACCATTAAAGGCTTAGGCCTGATTATGGAATGGCTGGAAGATTCAGACGCGTACACCCCCGGCACTCGTTTTTATGTCGGCGCAACCAATCAACTTGAAACCACTGGAACGACTCCCGTCGCTATGGCGATCTCTGACAAAGAGATTATCGTCATTGCGCCTCCCGGACTTCGTGCCGCTGTAGCATAAGGGAGAGCAGACATGAATAAATATACTGGCACTTACTCCCTTGAGGATTTACTAGCACAGCGTTTCGTTCCCGCTTCTCAGTTCGGATTTGACAACATTGCCCGCGCTATTCAAGCCCATTTGGACTGGCTGAATGCTCAGGTAGCCGATCAAATCGGTATGATCGCTGAAACCACTTCCGATGTACGCCGCATTTATGGCGCATCCGAAGAGGGCGAGATGCTCGAAGTTGACGAAACCGGCGTGGCTCGCACCCAGAAGGACACACAGGGCGAGGAAATCGATTTCCCACTCCGCAAGTTTAGCCGCTCGACTGGCTGGACTGCTGATTTCATGGCACGCGCTACCCCCGCCGATATGGCAACCCGCGTACTCGGCTTTCAAACTGCCTATGTGACCCGCTTCCGTAACGAGTTGAAAGCGGCTCTCTTTGGCAAAGCCAACTACAGTTTTGTGGACAAGTTCGGCGACGGTACGACATTGGCTGTCAAACGCCTTTTGAATGCCGATGGTATGGCGATTCCGAACGCCCCGGATGGAACTGCTTTCACGAAGTCTACCCATAATCACTACGCTGGTACGGATGGCGCGGCTCTCGCTTACACCGACATTGATGCACTCATTGCCAACGTGACTGAACACGGGTTGACGAATGTCCAGTTGGTAATCAATCAAGCCAACGTTTCAACCCTCACTGGCCTTGCGTCAACCAAATTCACCGCTCTTACTTTGGGTGTGTTGGCTGTACCGGGTCGCACTTCCGGCACGATTGAAACTCAGGTAGCAAGCGAAGACCCTGCGAATAAACTCGTGGGTTATTGGGCTGGTTATCCTGTTATTACTCGCTCGTGGATTCCTTCCGGCTATTACATGGCAAACGCCGTTGACGCTCCGATGAAGCCGATTGTTCACCGCGTTGACAAGTTCACCGCGCTGAATGGCCTCCGCTTGGTTGCGGAGTTCAATGCTCATCCGTTGTCCGCTCAGACCTACGAGGCTGAAATTGGCTTTGGCGTTTGGGGCCGTCACTCCGCTGCAATCCTTGACGGTGGACATCAAACTACCTATTCTAATCCTTCGGGCTTGGTACGCACCCGATAATTATACTCCTTTGAAAAGCCCGCCGGGTGACCTCCACACTCGGCGGGTGAAAGGTATCTATGGCACTCGCTGACTATATAACCGCTAATTTCTCGCAGATCAAAACACAACTCGGATGGTCGGATAGTGTTCAACTTGTAGCGATCACGGACAAGACGCTCGAATTGTACGGCGTTGCAACCGAAGCCGAGGCGACGGACGCGAAAAAGTTACATGCAATCGCTGACGTGGCAGTATGGCGGCAGGCTCTAAATGATGTATCTCTTGATTACAATTTCAGCGCGGACGGCGCGAGCTACTCACGAAGCCAACAGGCCGAGATGATTCGCAATAATCTCAATAATGCAATCACTGACGCGGTTGTCTATTCATCCAATTACGCCATTGGGTACTCAACAAATGACGATCACGCGGATTGGGTTGCATGAGAAGTCTCACCGCCGCCGAAGTCGCACGCATGACCGTTACACAGGGCGAGAGTTTCAACGATCAAGTGACCCTTTACGCCCGTACAAGCGCGTCCGATAGTTTAGGTCAAATGACCGATTCTTTTGACTCTGGGACTTTGGTAACTTGTGGGCTTATGACCCAAAAGGAATATCGCAACTACAGAGGCGAGATTGTCACCATTGATGCTGACGCGGTTTTACGTGTCGCAATGTCTCAGGCGGTACAAGTAGGGTACAAGGTAATTAGTGACGGCGTGACGTACTCGGTAGACGGCGTGCAACTCGGGCGTAATGTGAAGATTGTCCCACTCAAAAAGGTATCCATCTAATGCCCGCAGTAATCGCAGGAATGAGCAAACTCAAAGCGCAACTCGAAGCGGTAGGACTGGCTTTCACCGTTGATGATCTTGCAGAGGGCGCGTTAGTAATCGCGGTAAAGGCGGAAAGTAATTGTCCAGTTGATTCTGGCTATCTAAAATCAACCGTTTTTGTCTCAAAAAACGGTAATGATGTTGAAGTCGGATTTGAAGCCCCTTACGCCTCCTATGTTGAGTTCGGACATTACACCCGAAGCGGCTCATACGTTCCCGCTCAACCGTTCTTGCGAAATGCGCTTGATACTGAAGAGTTGGCCGCCCTCTCTGCAGTTGTGGACAGTGTAACGGCTAATCTCAGGGACATAACGAAATGACCATTGAATCCGTAATCGCTGGAAAGCTGGCAAGCGTGGGGACGTTTTACCCGCTCAGTATGCCAAAGCAGGGCGCAACCCTTCCGGGTGGATGCTATCAATTTATCAGCGAAGTTACCGCCCGTCATCATGGCGGTAACGACATGGTACGCCGCCGCTTGCAGGTGTCATGTTGGGCAAATACCTACGCCGCCGCAATCACCCTAGCCGATAGCGTGAAAGCCGCGCTTGACCTAAATCAAACAAATATCGAATTGATCGTAGCTGAAACAATCAGCGATTTTATCGACGAAGAATCCGCGCTATATCGGCGCATCGTCGAATTTTATGTATGGAATGAGGTGTAGAAATGGCAAACACAACCAATTACGGCACTCTGCTTAAGAAGGCCACAACTTCAATTGGCGAGTTGGTATCAATCGACCCGCCCGAATACTCCAACCCCGCAGTTGAAAGCACGAATCACAGCTCCGGCGGCGTGCGTCAATTCATCTCCGGCAAACTCCGCGAAATGGGCGAGTTCAAAGCGACGATCAATTATGACATGGCGAATATTGCCACCATCGTTACAGACCTTGTCGCAGGGACAAAGGCGGCTTATACCATCACTTACCCTGACAACAGCACACAACGTTTTCAGGCGATCCCGACGGCGATCAAGCCTCTAACCGCAGACGCGAGCAAGCCCGAAGTACTTAAGGCTGAAATCACTTTCCGCCCATCTGACTCTCTGGACTTGAGTTCGTAGTATGTGGACGCGTGACGACCTGATAAAAGCACGTACAAAAGAGATAACCATAGAGGGCGGGTCTATGGTTATTCGTGCGCTTACTGCCTCCGAGGCGTTTCAGTTACGCGGGAAGGACATGCAGAGCGCGGAAATTTTCGGGCTTGTGTCTACATCCATAGTTGACCCTGTGTTATCGCCTGACGATATTGGATTATTGCCGACTTCCATCATTAGTCAACTTACCAAAGAAATCTTCGCTTTCAACGGGCTAGGCAGTAAAGCCGTTGAGGACGCGGTAAACGAGCTAAAAAAAACGGACGTTTTGACTTCCAACTCTGCCGCGTCTTAGGCTGGCGAAGCGTTGCTGAAATGCTCGCAGGAATGGACGCGAGCGAATACGTTTATTGGCAAGCCATTTATGCAACCGAACCTTTCCCAGAGGAAAGAGCCGATTTACGAACCGCAGAGGTTATACAAGCCCTTATGCTTGGACGTGTGAAGCAGTTGCCGAATATAGCCGATCTTATCCATGACTATTGGGGCGAGGCAAAATCACGCGAGCAATCGCCCGCACAAATGAAAGCCAACATGGACATTATCAAGGCCGCTTCAAAGCGGAATAAAACGAGGAAGTAATGCAGCTTGAAGGTCTAGTTATCCCCATCAGTTTCAACACTGGCATGTTGCTCGAAGGTATCAAGGCTATTACTGGCCTTGTGTCTGGAGCCGTAGAAAGAACACAGGAATGGGCTGAAGGACTTGACCAACTCGGCGACGTTACTGGAATGAGTACCGATAAACTAGCGGCATGGTCTTTTGTTGCGAAAAAAGCAGGCGTTGAAATTGACACCCTCTCAAATGCGACGGTCATCATGGCGAAGGGCTTACTAGACTCTTCCGGCGAATTGTCTACAACAGGAAAAGCGTTGGAGGACTTCGGTATCAGTATCAAAGACGCGGGCGGGAATGTACGCGACCAATCCGATTTAATGAATGATATTGCCTCGAAGTATGCCGAGTTTGGGACGCAAACCGAGCGGGTAGACTTCCTCACAAATGTATTCGGCAAATCAGGCGCGAAACTGGTAGACGTATTCGACACGCTTGCAAAAGAGGGCGGGATAGATCAAGTTAAGCGTAAGGTTGAGTCTTTGGGCTTATCCCTTGACCCAAACCAGTACGAAGACTTTCAGCGCAATTTGAATGAAGTACAACTCACCTTTACAGGACTTTCAAACGCTTTCACGGGGCCATTGCTCCCCGGTGCAAGTGAATTACTCAAAACCTTTATTGATTGGGTTCAATCCCCGTGGATAGCGGACGGTATCCGCAACATTGGCGAGAAGCTCGGCACGCTGGCAAGCGATATAGCATTGGGTATCAATACAGGTAATTGGGACAAGTTCTTTGCAGACTTTGAAGCCTTTACGGGTATTGACATTCAACCGCTCATGGATAGCCTCATGCGTATTTCGGATTGGGTTATCAATGAAGGTATCCCCGCATGGAATCAATTTACCGACAATATGAAAACGGGATTTGCTGACTTCCAACAATCAAGCCAATTTGAGACATCCATGATAAAGCAACACTGGAATGAGTTGCTTACCGCAATTTCTGACCGTTTCAATATTGTATTCGGCGGCGAAGGTCAAGGACTGATACTGGACTGGAAAGCCATCGGTATCACGGCTTTACAGGCGATTGACCTTATCCTTCAAGGACTGACCGCAACTTGGAATTTCTTTAATAACGGATTACAGCGAACCATTGATATGCTGAATGTAATCGCGGGCAAGCAGAACCTTTCAACCCCCGCAGGCTACACACCTTATCAGGGATACGGATCTGCTTTTCAGACACCCCCAAAGACAAGCGGCGCAAATCGTCGCGCATCCGGCGGGCCTGCCTCCGGCCTCACATGGGTAGGAGAGCGCGGGCCGGAATTACTCAATCTTCCTAGTGGGTCGCAAGTCAATAATAATCAAGCCTCTGCAAGCATGGGATTTGATTACTATAAACTCGCGGCTATCCTTGCGGTTGAGTTTGCAAAGGCGCGGGACTAATGACAGTCGAAGCGTATCTTGACGCGATCACTACCGAATACTATAACGGCTCCGCATGGGTGGACATATCCGCTTATGTTGTCGGTGATATTGCTGGCAATAATGGATTAGGCGGATGGAAACCTGACCAACGGGTTGCGGCTCTTGGTACTCTCAATATCACCCTGAATAATAAGAGTAAATACTTCTCGCCTATGGGTGGGGATGCTGTGCGCGGATTGTCCACCCTGACAGGCTTTAACAAGGGCACAAAAATCCGCGTCATGGGTACGTTTAAGGGTATCACAGAAGAAATATGGACGGGTCGCATTATGTCCATTGACTCAGATGATAAAAATTGGGGCAATGAGCAAACGCGGGTTATGGCAGTTGACTGGATGTACGTCCCTGTAAATTATCCGATGAAGGGCGCAACAATCGCGCTAAACAAGCGCATTGATGAAGCAATGGCGTTGATACTTGCGCGGTTATCCATTCAACCAGAGGATACCGAATTTGCGACCGGTTCATTTACTTTCCCCGCTGTATTCGATAACGTGCAAAGAAAGACAATGGCATTATCGGAATTTACGAAGTTGGCAAACTCAGAGCTAGGATACATCTACGTCAAGCAAGACGGTACACTCGTTGCCGAAAATATGCTATCCCGTCAAGGCTGGCGGGCGTTGGATCAAGTTTGGGTAGTAAGCGACACAGACTCTTATATCCTCGCAGAAGATAACACTTTCATTCTTGCAGAGGATGGTACGAAGATTATAGGGAACGAAGGCGCATACGAGGACGCGGCTATCCATGCGGATATGGAAGAGCATAATATTTTATTGCCCGAAGATGGATTATTGAATGCCTCCATTATCCGCGCCCACCCCGTTATAACTGATACATCGTTGAAAGTGCTTTACAAGCTGGGTACTCCGCTCTTTATCCCTTCCGGCAAAACGGCTGAATTTTCAGCGCATTACACAGACCCTTCCGGCCTGTCTCAGGTATCAGGTACGAACATGCAGACACCCGTAGCAACTACGGATTACCTTGCAAATGCGGCCAGTGATGGAAGTGGCACAAACTACACCGCAAACGTAGTAGTGACGGCGACATACTACGGTGACACGGTTTATTATTCGATTGAGAATAACGCGACGGCTGGCGTTTATATCACGCTTTTACAGGCTCGCGGATATGGCATTTATTACGGGAATAGTATTGAAAGCACGAAAGACGATCCCGACTCACAAGCAGCGTATGGGTATGCCCCTTTCCAGTTTGACCAAAAATATCAAAAAGATACCTACTTGGCAAACGTCTACGGGCTGTCAGTTATCGAAGAATATAAGAACTCGAAAAGCAGGATAACAAAAATGAAATACCTTGCGAACCTAAATTCAAACCATCTCATGACGTTCCTTATGCTGTCCATCGGTTCCTTAATTTTAGGAACAGAGGACAGAAGCGGGATAAGCAATCACTACTACATCACAGACCGCGCATTTACTATCAAGCAAGGCGGGATTATTTATTGTGAATATGGCGTGAAACAAAACGATAGTTATTTATCAGAAGGTCTTGAGCCTGTCACGGTTGAGTTTGCAGGAACAAGTACAGATGGAATCGACTTTAATTATCTTCCGCAGGTATCCAACGAAATACAAAAGACAATGAGCGCCTGGGTCTATTTGGATACTGATCCTCCGACTGTATCAAATTTTATACTAGGAAATTTCAACGGTATATCAAGTGGGTACGGAATCGCGGCCATCACTGGAAAAGAAGGCATTTTATTATCAATACATGACGGGTATCAATGGGGCATGGAGTTCGCCATTAAATTCTATTACCCTTTCCTCGTGGGTTCATGTTTTAGTGACGTATGACAGTACAAACCCAACAACTAACGAACCAAAATTCTATATCAATGAGTTTTACAGGCTCTAACGGTAGTTCAAAGTCCTACGGGAACCGTAGAGGAAGAAACCGGAACAAACTTTGTAGGAAATACAAATTCCTCTTTATTCCCTTATACTCTCCCATTTGACGGAAAAATATTTGATGCCCGCGTGTATAACCGCATCCTGACCGCCGCC
>JADKJE010000029.1 GCA_016722515.1 Alphaproteobacteria bacterium | reverse complement strand
AACGCCGGCCGAAGTCGCACTTGCGCTTGATGTGCTCGAAGACATGATGGGTAGCTTTGAGGCTGGCAACATTTCACTCGGATATAATTTTACTGAGTCGCCAGACACGGCTGACGAGTCAGGCATTGATTACACACAAATTGGGCCAGTTAAGAATCTTCTGGCGTGCGAGCTTGCTGTGCATTTCGGCAAGGAATTAACACCTACATTAGCCCTAATGCAAGGCGCTGGGATGTCCTCTTTGTATGCATTTACAGCACAGACAAGACAGGTACAACCGCCACGTAGAATGCCTCGCGGGTCTGGTAATATGCGTTTGCAGCGTGTAAGTAACTTCATGGTACCAGTCGTTCAGCCTCCAATTTCATACCAGACAAACTATATGGCTATTGGGGATATAAACGACTTTTCGCAAAGCTTTGTTGATTGGCTCGGTTCTGAGTCGGTAACTACTTACACTTACACAAACACGAGCGGCCTACTTGTTAGCAATAACACAGAACTGAATGGAGTTATCAGCTACCGTGTAGAATGTCTTCATTCGGCTGCTAATTTTGAAACTGTAACGTTTACTGTTACAACAGACACAGGCCGTATAAATAATGTGACTGTTAATTTTAACTGCTCATAACAAGGAAAGTTTATGGCTTTTAATCAAGAGTCGCTAGACAGGGTTGCGATACAGTCGCGCGGTATTTTTAACAAATACGTCTATGAAACAAGCGACAGTAAAGCAGATGTGCTAGTGGCGGGATACTTTTCACAGTCTAGGTTTTCCATCATTGATAATGACGAGACAAACGGCAAAGGATGGAATCATGGAATTATTGAGTGCAATTGTTCTGATGGCGTAGTTATTGCCCAGATTGATGGCGCAACCGGAAGCGCGAATTTAATCCCAGCTAGTGGCAATGGGATTGCTCAAGTATCTATAACGCACCCAGCCGTCAACTACTTTGTTACTGTCGTGGGAACTGGTACGGCAGACCTAAACCCAGCATTGGGCGGTTATGTACAAGTACTAAATGGTTTTGCAGAGACTCTAAATAAAAATGGAGCATTCATCACGCTTGCAGATGGTCGTGTGCAGGTATTAAACGGTGGCGTTGTGCAGATCACTGGGTTTGCTGACGTGTCTCACTCAGAAAACAATACGAATGTAGGCGCTGCGTTTTCGGTAACTCGTGGCGGCTTTACTACGCTATCGGCTCGCGCAGTTCACTCCAAGCTACCAAATAAGCTACTAACAGGGGATATTGGTAACATATCTGGCACCGGAACGCTTGTTGCGCAAGCTGGCGACATTATCGGTCTGGCACTGGCAAGCAGTACCAGCGGGAACGTATCAATAACATCAAGCTCACTTGTATTTAACTTTATAGGGATAAACTAAAATGGCAGCAAAAAAGAAAGCAGTAAAAAAACCAATGATTAAAATCGAAGTTGAAATGGGTGGCGAAAAGAAAAAAGGCAGCAAGAAAGGCTGCTAAGTGTAGTGTTCTGAGTGGCTATCATAAACCTTATACGTGTTGACTGGTTGTTGTTTTGATAGTCTCTCAGCCCTATTTGTTGCGTTATCTTTTACGTTAAAACAAGATTCTTGGCGCGTGATTAACAGGCCATTTACATACCTTATTTCCATAACAAAATAGCGCTTAACTGCCATATAAAACCTATAGAGATGTCAAAATGCAAATACCGATGTTAAAGGGTGACAAGATAGGTAGCAATACCGACTATAGGGATGGATTGCTAACAAACATGTATGCGGTTAAGCGCGATATTTTGGGGGCCAAGGGCTACCTAATGTCATTTTATGGGTTGTCAGGTTTTGCAGAAGGTGGCGGGGTAGACCGAGGCGGCAAATGGGTTTCGCGTGAAGGGTTGGAGGGGCACTATAGACTGTCTGGCACTGACTTCATAAAAATAGACGAGAATGGTTTGGTAACTGTTTTGGGTGCAATTGCGGGGTCAGACCAAGCCAGCATCGATTTTTCATTTAATAATGTCGCAGTGGTTGCCGGTGGGAAATTATTCTATTACAACCCTACCGACGGATTTCGACAAATGACAGACCCAGACATCGGGACTCCTATTGATATTGTCTGGGTTGATGGTTATTTTTTCCTTACAGATGGCGAAACAATTTACCATTCAAACATTTTGAATGAAGAGCAGTATGAGCCACTGGCCTTTGCAAACGCAGAATTTATGCCGGATTCTTCCCGTGGTCTTGGCCGCACAGAAGAAAACGAGGTTCTTGTTTTTGGTGAGTTTTCAAAACAATCGTTTATAAACGTTGGCGCTACACCATTTGCTTTTCAGACAATCCCACGTAAAAACCAAAAAATAGGTATTCTTGGCGTCCATTGTAAAAAAGAATTGAGCGGGAAATGGTACACACTAAGTAGGCGCGAAAATACGGCACCATCCTTCCATATCATTAGCATCGGTACAGAACAATCAATTTCCACAAGGGAAACTGACGTTATATTGCAGTCTTACACAGACGACGAATTGTCGACGTCAACCGTCGACGCGTTTATAGATGGCAACGTAACCTTTATTATGTTCCACCTCCCGGGTCATACGCTTGTATTTAATGAGTCAGTTGCAGAAACATTTGGGCTAGAGTCGTCTTGGTCGATACTGAAGACAGACACTACCGGCGACCTAACTTACCGAGGCCGTAATATTGTTCGTGACCCAAGAAACGGGAAATGGCTAATTGGTGATAAGCGTGACGGCAATATAGGGGAGATAGACAGGACAATATGCACCCACTATGGCGCTATGGTTGAGTGGCTTATTCATACCCCAGCGGTAATGCTTGAAACAGGTTCAATCAATAAACTTGAAATAGAAACTATTCCTGGAGTTTCACCTGATAACGATGCAACTGTTTTTATATCTATGTCGCAAGATATGCGCGCCAATAGTATGGAATACAGCAAGGAATATGGCATGAATAATCAGTTTGGATTGCGTTTCATTGTGCGGCGCTTGGGGTATGTCAGAAGCTGGGTTACGTTTCGGTTGCGCGGCGTGTCACGGTCACGCATGGCGTTTTCTAAGTTTGACATAGAGGTTAGTTAATGGCCACACTTGCGCAGCAGCTTCAAACGTTACGGCCAAGTGCTTCTGACCTTAAGCATTTGGGATGGCCAGATTGGCTAGTTAACGACTACCTAACCTTGCTGGAGAATTTAATTCTTCTAGCCAGCAGTGATGACAATTTCTTAATAGTTTTAGATCAACTGCAAATTGATCTGGACGCCCTGACGTTACGGGTTGACGCTACAGAGGTTGATATAGCGGCGCTAGATGTTCGCGTCACTACTAATGAAGTCGACATTCTGCAAGTCACAACAGATTTGGCTACGCATGTTGGCGGGACTAGCGAGCATGGGGCGACCGGAAACATAGTTGGCACTAACGACTATTGTACAGAGGCGATTGGCGGCACTGTTTTGCGGGCTGCCATATCATCAAACGCAGTTGTATCAACCGCAACAGTGGCGCTACCGGCGATTGGAGCAGCTCCAGCGGCATACTCGCAAGCTTATGCCCAAGAGCAGTCGGACCTTATTAACGATATTCGCACCAACCACAATACAGCAGTAGCAGATTTAAATAATGCGATTGGCGTCGTTAATGATATAATCGCAAAAGCAAAAACAGCCAAGCAAATGAGCGTATGATTATAATTCAGCGAATTAGCAGCGCAGTAGCTAACGAGATTGTCGCAGATAGCGAGCTATCTAGGCGAGTATGCGACGACATGACTGACTTTGATCGAATCGAGCTTCCTGAATCTGATTTTTACTTTGGTTTTTTCTTTGAAGGTGAATGCATAGGCTTTGTGCATTTATCACCCGAAACCGCTGTTACGTATGTTATACATATAAATATAGTTGTTGGCTTTCGGCATCTTGCACTCGATTGCGCAAAACTGTTTTACAACTTCGCACTAAACACCTTTGCGCCAAACTTTCAAAAACTTACATCAAAAATACCTGTTACATTCCCTGACGTTTATGCATTCGCCAAGAAGTGTGGCTTTAAAGAAGAAGGGCTTGACCGTAAATCAATCTTAAGGGATGGCGTATTGATAGACCGCTACGCCCTTGGCATCACAAGAGAGGAGATTAAAAAATGGGTGGAGCTGTAGCTAAAATAGACCCTACAACCAGTGGTGGCCTAACTAACATCGGCCTTGGCGGCGTTGTCGGCGGAATGCTTGGCCCAGACGAGGCGCTTCAAAAGATTGATGACACCATAAGTGGCCAAGATCAAAAAGAGGCAGCAAGGGACGCTCTTGCCGCTCAAGAAGACGCAAACAAACAAGCCATTGCACTTGCGCGTCAACAATATGAAGACTTCCAGGCGATGACAGCCCCATATCGACAGGCTGGAGAATCATTTTTACCGCAACTTACAGCGTTTTTAGACCCAGCTGCGCAAGATGCTTTCCGGAAAGAGTCATTAAATACAGACGCATTTAAAAGCATTATCGATCAAACAACACAGCAATTAGCCGCGGCTGGGTCTGCTACTGGCGGTCTTCGATCTGGGAATATGCAGGACGCAATTGCCAAGTCTACATTCCAGCAGGCGCAATCCTATGGTGACACCGCAGTGCAGAACAGGCTAAACCAACTAACGCAAGGCGTCAATTTAGGACTTGGGACACTAGGCACTACAATGAATGCACTTGGTCAGGCTGGCCAAAGCGTCCAGCAGGGCATGATTAATCAGGGCAACATCGCAGCGCAGCAAGCCATTGCATCAGCACCAGCGGGCATAAGCCCTTGGCTGCAATTAGCGGGCACTGGCGCACAAATTTACGGAGCGACTATTTAATGGCACAAGCACCTGACGTTCTAGGATATTTAAACCAGCCAAGCCAATTTAACCAAGGTTTTGCAGCGCTTGGTCAGGGTATCGCCTCCGTGGCAAAAGCTAAAAAGGCGCAAGAGGCCGAACAAGCGGCGCAACAAGAAAAGGAAGCAGCTATTGCAGGGCAAAAAAACGCTGCAATGAAGCTGGCAGCAATGGAGCAGACAGAAGACCCCAATATCAGGGAGCAACTGTTTATAGAAGCGTATCAGTTAAGCCCTAATTTCGTTAAAGGGTTTATTGATACATATAAGTCTACCCAACAGGGCTTAGGGTCAGAAGGGAACCTCCAGTTTGGTGCGCAGGAAACGCTAAAAGATGAGGATGGAAATCTGTTTTTCGCAACTTCTGAACGAAACCCAAAAGGCGGCTTTAAAAGTGTTTTTGCAGCTATTGACGGGACTGACAAAAAACCTGTAGGAAAGCTAAGCGTGGCCGGTGCATACGGACAGACTGGGCAAGAGCGTATTACACAAGTTGGACAAGAAGCATCTGCCCGTGAGCTGGCCAGCCAAGGCATTAAAATGCAGACTGAACCAAAACTACAGGCAGACATTGCAAACGCAAAAATTGCAGCAGAGTCGCAGGCCAAGAAAATGGTGCAGCAGTCTGGGCAGAGTCAAAAGCTAGAAGATGCAGATATGATCTACAAGTCTTTAACCTCGGCTGATTTAGACCTTATTTACGGAAAAGGAGAAGAGTGGTACCCGAAGTTTTTTCGCTCACAAAAAGGTATAGACCTTATTTCCCAGAAAGAGCAGTTAATCAATATGCTTAATATGGCAGCTCGCGGAGAGCTTGCAGGACAAGGCCCGATAACAGAGGGTGAGCAAGGGATGCTAAGCAAAGCATCGTCAGTATTGTCAGACCAAAACATAAGCCCATCACTCGCAAAACGTGCAATTGATGATGCAATGCGTATTTTATATAAAAATGCAGGGCGCGACTTTTCAAAAAGCAATCCTGCCCAGACTAATCAGCAGTCACCTACCGGCGGCGCTATTAACTGGAGTGATTTGTAATGGATGTTACGCTCCCTAATGGATATGTAATTCAAGGAATACCAGAAGGCACTACAAAAGAGGAAATTAAGCGCAAAGCTATTGCCGCTGGCTATGCGTCGGAACTTGATTTCCAACAAGCAGGTGAGCAAGCACCAAGTAATGACGCACCAGATATTTATGGTGACGACGTTGCCGCCACAAATGTTGTGCAGCAAGTTGATGACTCGACCTTTGCCGATAAAGCCATTGGCGCTGGAGAGGCTGCGTTAACCGCTGTAACTGGCGCGACAGGTGGAACTATTGGAATGATCGGCGGGGCACTCCGCGGTATAGCAGAAGAAATGCGTGCCGGAAACTTCGGCACAAGCGAGGCAGCAAATCGGATAGAACAACATGCCGCAGACGTTATGCGTAAATTCACTTATGAGCCTAGAACAGAAAAAGGGCGCGAATATATCCAAGATCTAGGTGAAGTTGCAAGCGTAGCAGCGCCGCTTGCAGGGCTTGGCGGCGAATTGGCGCAAATCGGTATGATGGCAAAGGCTTCTGCGCCACAAGTTGTTAGTGCTGCAAAACCGATTGCGCAGGCGGCAAAAAAATCAGTATCTCCGATTGTTCAGGCTGCGAAACCGGCATCTGATATTGCAAAGGGTCTTTTTACATATCAAACGCCAACCAAGCAACGCATTGCTGCGCTTATTGAAAAGGGTGTACCTGACGCCGACACGGCAAAATACAAGCTTCTGGGTGGCGCATCTGCTGCTGCCGAAAGTCTTCAAGTAAGCTTCGT
>JADKJE010000028.1 GCA_016722515.1 Alphaproteobacteria bacterium | reverse complement strand
ACTTTTCCGACGCATTAAGACAAGTAAGGCAAACTCAGAAGGTAAACTTCGAGAGTTACTATTTGAGTGCGATGACAGGGCAGAATAAAGCGAACACATTGCTTCTTAAATTTTTTGCAGCTTCTCAGTTTGGTTGGAGAGATGATGAGATGGAATCAGACCCGCTGGATGAGAGTAGGTCAGAGGTTGAGTTTGACTACTCTTGAATGGCCATGGTAGCGGCTGAGCAATGAAAACAATCCCAACAAAAATAAACATATCCCAGCATGTTATAGAAATAATGTTTCCTACGGGCCAAGTGGCTCTAATAGATCGACAAGACCTGTTACTGTTTGCTTCTCATGCTTTTTATCCAGCAAAAGCAAAGTACACTCATTATTTGATAGCAAGTGTAGAAGTAGATGGAGCCAAGCGCACTCAAAAATTTCACAGGATGTTGTTAAAACCACCAAAGCATTTACAAGTAGATCACATAAACTGCAACGGGCTTGATAACCGTAGAAGCAACTTAAGAGTGGTAACCGCAGTTGTTAATATCAATAACCGACAAAATCTTAAACCACGAGGCGGTTCTCTGTATTTTGGTGTTGCTAAACATCCAACCGCTACTAAAGAACACAAATGGGCTTGCCGAATTACGTATGAAAAGAAAACAAAAAGACTTGGAATTTACGACTCAGAAGTAGAGGCGGCGATTGCTTGGAATAATTATGTTATTGTCAATAATTTGCCCAAAAGGTTGAATGTAATAAATGAATAAAGCCGAAACCATTACGATAGTAGAAATTAATTCTATTGTGCCAAACGAGCGAAATCGTAATGATCATCCTGAAGATCAGATCGATGCCATAATCAAGATCATTGAACATTCAGGGTTTAGATCTCCCTTGGTTGTAAGTAATCAGTCGGGTCTTTTGGTATGTGGCCACGGACGCCTTGAGGCAGCTAAAAGATTGGGCATGACTCATGTGCCAGTTATGTTCCAAGACTTTGCGTCGCCAGATATTGAGTACCAGCACGGAGTAGCAGATAACGCACTTGCAGCAAGAGCTAAGCTTGATCTTGCTGGTATCAACCAAGATCTTCCTGAGATCGGGCCGTTTGATTTAGATCTTCTAGGCATAAAGAACTTCAAAGTAGAAGCACCAGAGTTCGTACCAGAAGTAGAAGAGAAAGAACCTGAAGAAACGAAAGTGATATGCCCATCATGCTCTCACGAATTCATCCCGTAAGATGCATCGCCTGCTACTTCGTTGAGTGTAGGTGTCGCAGAGCTACTAAAATTAGTAGTCATTAGTACTTCCATTTTTAGGTATATAGAGTTGCTGCATCTCAAAAATCACTCTTATCTGTGAATCACATTGCGCTACGTGCACTATCTTATAGCCTTCCTCGGCTTTTTCACTAAGTATGCGTTCAATCATAGAATCGCTTGATGACTGGCCAATATAAATAGTTACAACTTTGTATTTTTCTTGTTTCATTTTCCTACTCCAATAACGACTTCAAATAGTTCCTAAGCTTAAACAGCATGCTTCTACGCTCACGAGACAGCGGATGCGCAGTGGTGATCCAATAGTCTATAGCCATCACGGTCGCACGAACTTCTTCTTCTGTAATGTCTACGCTTATAAACGAATTCGATTTCATATAACCCTTTTATGTAGGTTAGCCATACAATTACAACGTGCCGCGTATACTTACTTTGTCTATTCCTATTTTGGGAATAAATCTCCCAATTATGGACAAAACTATGGGCTCGAGTCAGACTGTTAAGCAATATGGCGACTCGCACATACCGTTTGAAGTACAAGCGCAATGCTTCTCAGGTGGATTTTGATAATGACTTAACTTCCAAGTACTTACACCTAAGTGCTGGATTTGGTTGTGTTTCTGAGAACACTCTAATTGAGACCGTCCGTGGCCCTGTGGCTATAGCCGATATCAAAGCGCCCGAAGTCTATCTTTCTCAGCATCACTCATTGCTAGGACTTTCTCGAGGTACAGCTCCGATCCCAAAAGGTAAGGCGAATCTTTACCGAGTAGTTCATACGCATGGAGAATTCGTTTCAACCGCATTTCACCGCGTTTTTTGTGGTGGTTATACTTACAAATTCGTTCAGGATTTGCGAATTGGTGACCGTTTACCCTACTATCCCGAAGCTTCGCTGTACCCTCTGCGGAGTACTTCTTCTTTATACCAGTCGTCGTCACCCTCAAGTGTTCGGCGTTTGAAGAGAAAACTCGAAGGTTTTTTGGATCATTGTGCAGAGTGCATCCGTCAATATGGTCAACAACTTCATGAGGTTCTAGATAGCGGCCTAAAACTTTCTCCATCACTAGCCTATGCTCAAGGATTATCCCGAGCTTCTTATAGCCGTAAGCCCTTGAATGTGGGTGACCTGGCGGTGCTGAAACCATTACGTAACCATCTCGGTCAATTCTACGACCATGTTTATAATGTCCATTCAGTTCACCAACGGCGCTACCACGAGTCCGACGGGGAAGACTTAAACGTAGCATCACATCTTGAACATACTTGTTACTACAGCCCAGCTGCTCACCAATCTGACGAGATGTGCGCTCGCCATCGCATAACTTCTTTATCGACTCAATCAACTCAAGATTCTTTTTGTGCGGACCAGCCATATATTAACTCCTCTGCCGAATCCGTAATATTGTCTATTGAGAAAGTAAAGCACGATTGGTTCTGGGATTTGCATGTTGAAGGGACCAATAACTATATCGCAAGCGGGCTCTCACATCACAATAGCGGGAAGTCTTACTCGCTCTGTATGAAGATGTTAAAGTTGTCGCAGCTCAACGCTCCTCACGGGGGTGGTATTCTTGGACCTAGCTACGGTGAATTGAAGCGTGACGTAATTGATTTGATGGAGATGATTCTAGATGAGAATCAAATTCCGTATAAACATCACAAGACTGAACACTGGATACAGCTGCCTTGGTCTCCTGGTAAGATTTACTTCTTTACAGGCGACCGTAAACTTCGCGGACCCAATCTCGCATACTTCGGTATCAACGAGGCAACGCTCATAACGGAAGAGCGCTATAAGGAGTGCATTGGTCGTGTGCGTATAGCAGGCTCAAAGTTCCCTCAGATTGCATCCGTTGGTACGCCAGAGGGTATTGGCAATTTCATGTATGAGAGATTTGTAGAGAATCCAAAGCCAAATTCTAGAATCATTTACGGCAATACAACAGACAATGCCGCCAATCTATCCAGTGACTATGTTCAATCTCTTTTAGAGTCCTACGATCAAGTAATGGTCGATGCCTACTTGAAGGGCCTCTGGATAAATATGAACTCTCATCGCTTCTACTACTCATACGACCCTAGCCGACATGACGATAAGACAATCACGCGCATCCCAGGCATGCCAGTGCTCGTTACTATGGACTTTAACGTGAGCCCTATGTGCGCAACTCTTTGGCATCAAATTAAGATTATAGGATCGCCCTTTCCAAAACTCATAGCCTTTGGGCAGATCGAGATTAAAGACGGTGCTGATACTGAGAAGATGAGTGATGCGATGTATGCCAATGGTCTTGATCCTGATTCGACATATATCTACCCAGATCCTGCGGGCAAGGCTAGGTCTACTCAAGGGCCGCCTGATATTACTATTCTAAAGAATCACGGTTGGAAGAACATTAGAGTAAAACTTTCAGCCCCAAGGTTTAGAAAGCGTCAGCTCGCTGTTAATAATCTACTTGATAAAGATCTCATTGGCGTCAATCCTATTACTGCTCCTGGTATAAAAAAAGATTTTGAA
This sequence comes from Alphaproteobacteria bacterium, assembly GCA_016722515.1. Taxonomy (NCBI): domain Bacteria; kingdom Pseudomonadati; phylum Pseudomonadota; class Alphaproteobacteria; species Alphaproteobacteria bacterium. The sequence continues at coordinate 6,548 of JADKJE010000028.1, read as the reverse complement.
GCTGTATCGCAAGACCCTGCCACGTTTGAGAAGCTTAAAGATAATCCAAAGCTTACTCACTATTCCGACGGCGTGGATTATTTAGTTGATATAGAATATCCTTTAAGTGGTGAGAAACCTCAGTCAAGTACGACTAAATTTAGGTAAGGAAGCCTATGATAAATCGTCCAAAGTATAATGAACAATCTGTACTAGATCCTTTGTTTAGATCAAAAGTGATCAGTCAGATTAGAGCTACCGAAAATAAGCGTAGAAAGAATGAGGCTTTCAAAGCATACGAGTGCTTTAAAGATCAAACCTCACGCTACGTAGCTCAACTCCTGCTCAATCAATTCGACAATCAAACCGTCCTTGAGATGCAGTACGCGATGACCAACATCTCCTTTACTCGCAAGATTGTTGATAAGCTTGCCCGTGTTTACGCCAATGGTGTTGAGCGTACGACCGAGAAGAAGAAAGATCAAAAAGCTCTAGATGAGATGACCTATCTTCTTAAGCTTGATGCGATCATGAAGGAAGCTAACCGCTATTTAAAACTAGAGAAGAACGTAGACCTCTATGTAAAACCAGTACCTGTACAAGAGACCGGCAAGTACAAGCTCGTGGTTGAAGCCTTGTGTCCGTTTCTCTACGACGTTATTGAAGATCCAAACGATTCAAGTGTTGCAATGTGCCACATCTTATCTAACTTTAGACCTGACTCACAAAATCAGTACTCGCTAAACCCTGCAACTGAAGGGCGCACGTCACTCTCAAGCACTCTATTTTCAATCGTCCCACCTCGTGGTGACAACGTTGATGACATCATCTCAGATAGTCCAACTGACTCAAACCCTGATCAATACATTTGGTGGACCAATAAGTATCACTTCACGACTGACGCTAAGGGCATGATCATAAGCGAGGGCGAGGTTACTAACCCTATCGGCGTATCTCCCTTTGTAGGTTTGAGTGCTGAGAAGTACGGCTCGTATTGGGCACCAGGTGGGAAAGATATTATTGAGGCTGGAATTAGAATCAACGCGGTTCTGACCCACATCAATCACATCTCAATCACTCAAGGCTACGGCCAGCTCACTATGATTGGTAAAAACCTGCCTAAAGCAATTAAGACAGGCCCTAACCATTGTATTCAGCTTATTCAAGAAGAGGGTGAGCCAACGCCATCCGTAAGCTTCTTATCAGCTAACCCGCCAATCGGTGATTTGATGAAAGTGGTTGAAGCCTATGTGGCGCTCTTACTTTCGACAAACAACTTATCCACAAGTGGATTCTCTGCCTCACTCTCTGGCAACGCATCAAGCTTTGCATCAGGTATTGCTATGATGCTCGATAAGTCAGAGTCGATGGAAGATACTAAAGAGCAAGAACAGCAATTTGTAGAAGCTGAACCAAAGCTCTGGTCTATTATTTCTAAGTGGCAGAACCTATATAAGTCGCTTGATCTACTTACGCCCGAGTTTCAAGAGGTCTCGCTACCTTTAGACCTAGACCCATCGGTTGAGTTTAAGCCGTCTCAAACGATTGTAAGTGAGAAAGAAAAACTTGAGATCATTAAGATTAAGCAGGAGTTGGGTTTGATCACTGATCTCGATGCAATCAAGCTTGATAACCCAAATTTAAGTGATGAGGCTGCCGTCCAAAAGCTTGAAGAGATTAAGGCCGAAAAAGAACTTAAGATGCAAGAGTTCCAAGAGCAAAACGGTGGTGCTGTTGATGAGAATGGCAACCCTATAGAGGATCCTTCAGCTAGTGGTGAAGCGCCTAAGCCTTTTCAGAAGAAACCAGCCGATGAGGAGCAGGACGCTTAATGGCCTTTAAGGTCGTAGATGTCACTACCACGTCAAAAGAGACCGCATCAGAGATCGACCTTTTTAGTGATCTAACTCTAGATAGAGATACTAAAAAGCAGATCCAGCAAGACGTTGGTGAGTTCTTAGTTGAGAAGATCTTAGAGAGCGTATCAAGTAGAACGTCACCTATTGCAGGCGGCACCTATAAGAAAACGCTCTCACCTGAGTATAAGAAGCACAAACAAGCCGAGGGCGGTTCAAGTGTAGCCGACCTTAAGTTGACCGGCATTATGCTAGATGAGCTTGGGTTTAAGAAGACAGAAGACGGGATCTTGCTTGGCGTATTTGGTGACGCAGCACCTCGTGCCGATGGTCATTCAAATTTATCTGGTGAATCTACCCTACCTGAGCGAAAATTCTTACCCAATATAGATGAAGAGTTTAAATCGAGCATTCAATCGGGTGTGGAACGTATTATTGCAGACGCTATCGCTGATTCTGTTGATCTTGATCGCTCGGACTTTGAAGGCGTGGATTCGACTGATGACCTATATGAAGTCTTAAGTGATGAGATGCCTGATATGACGCGCGCTGAGATTAGAGCTGCCATCTATCGCAATGAAGCTTTGACCGAGCTTCTCGAGTCACTAGGTCTATTGGATGATCTCTAATGGCTAAGATTATAGTTAAGTTTAAATTAAGAGCGCTTAGAGCCGATATCTTAACAGATAGTGATAAGCGCGAGATCGGCCAGACGCTTGTCGATTCGGTTAAAGAATATGTAGGTCGAGGACTTTCGCCTGTAAGGGGTACTGGTAGATTTGTAGCTTACAAAGATCCAAAGAAATACCCAGGCGATCGCAAGGCAAAGAGGCCAGTAAACTTAAGACTTACGGGCGCTATGATGGACGCTTTAAAGTATCGGTTGAAGGGATCAAAGGTAGAGTTATACCTTGACCCACAACCAGACTATGCGATCGTTCATCAAGACGGTTCAGATAAAGTTCCACGTAGAACATTCCTTCCAAGGGAGAAGCTTGGAGAAAAGTTTGTGGTCTCAATCATGGATGAAGTTAAAAAGATTATTTCTAAAGCAGTAAAACGTTTCGCAAATAAATAAGGAGATTTATATGAGCGACAATACTCAACCAGTACAACCAATTACAGAACCAGTAGCGGTAACACCACCAGCACCTCAAGCACCAGATCATGAAAACCTACTTCGTGAGATGAACGAACTTAGAGCTACAGCAAAAGCTGCTCAAGAACAATTGCGCCTAGAGCAAGATGCAAAACTTAGAGAGAAGAAGGATTGGGAAACGCTTGCCAATAAGTATCAGAAAGAGCGCGACGATGTAGCTTCTCAGAATACGCGTATCAAGGAAGCCCTGGTTATAGATAAAAAGGCTAGCGCGGTGAGAGAGGCTGCTGCTAAACTAGGAATACTACCAGAAGCGACAGGCGATCTTGACCTTGTAGATTTAAACGGTGTTCAGATTGAAACTACATCGACTGGAAAGATTAACGTTCTCGGCGCTGACAAATTCGCTGAAAAACTGAAGATGTTAAAACCACACTGGTTCAGACCATTGAACCCTAGTGTTAATTCCGGCGGCGTTCGCATTGAAGCGGGCGGTGCTGACATCACAGTGAAGGACGTAATGAATGCTGAAAAAGAGGCAAGGAAAACTGGTGACTCTACCAAGTACAAGGCTCTCTATGCTCAGTTTCAGAAACAAAAACAATGAAGTACATAACTCGAAAGGATTCGATAAATGGCTGATCAAGTATTAAGAGCTGGCAATGAATTGTCGGCAATTACTCCTGAACTTTGGTCTGCACGTTTCTATGACGTGCTTTTAGCAGAACTACCATTCTCAAGCATCATCTCACGTGACTATGAAGGTGAGATCCAGGATTTGGGTGACACTGTAAACATCAGTTCAGTCCCTGAATTCGACGACGGTGTTGAGCTTGCTGAAGATGCACGCGCTGATGCAGACGCTGTAACTGTTTCTGGTCAACAATTGATCATCAACAAACGCGTTGTAAAAGACTTCATCATCACTCGTTTGGCTCAAGTTCAATCGCTCGAAGCAATGGACAAACTCCGCGACATGGCTGTTTACGCAATCATGAAGAAGATGGAAAAAACCATCATCGCTTCAACCGTTCCATCGGCTTCTGCTCCAGATCATCAGATTCCATATACCTCGGGTACAACCTTGGCATTGGCTGACATCTTGAACGCAAAAGAACTTTTGGATACTGCAAACGTTCCTGCTGCTGATCGTCACATGGTATTGGGCTCAGCTCAGACCAACGATGTTTTTAATATTGTTGGCTTTACGAGTTCGGATTTCTTGATGTCTGGTGCACCGCTTCAGTCTGGTCAATTACCAGCTGGATTGGTTGGCTTTTATGCCGCACTCGACAACTTTGGTTGGCAACGTGGCTTCTTTCTTTCACAAGAGCTACATGACGATGGCAGTGCAAGACGCTTTGCGCATCAACATGTATGACTTGGGAGTTGACGGTAAGCGCGCTATGCGTATCAATATCGACTTATTGTACGGCTTGAAACAGCTCGACAATAAACGCGTTGTACAAATTAGCTAACGTTAACGTTAAACGAAAAGAGAAAAAAGATGGCATTCAAAAATGATGGACCTCAGGTCAATGAATATGTCTATGACTTCGCAGTAGACGGCGGTGCTGTTAGCACTATCGATCTTTCTGCTAAGCAAGGCTTTGCCCCACTTCCAAGTGGTGCGGTTGTTAAGTCTGTTCACTATAAAGTAGTTTCTGCTCTCACCTCTGGTGGTTCAGCAACTGTTTCTATCGGTGATGCAAACGCTACAGCTCGTTACCTTGCATTGACTGCGTTTGATAACGCAGCTTATGCAGCTGGAAACGTAGCGGCAGCAGCTATCGGCGTACCTATGAACGTGAGCGCAGCAGCTCGTGGTCAATTCGGTATCTCGATTGCTGTAGCAGCATTGACTGCTGGTAAAATCGTGTTCTTCGTTGAGTTCTTCCAAAGCGCTCAAGAGTAACATTGGTTACCACGACTAGACTTCGTTATTTTAAAAGCAAGGACCCAGACATGTTGGTGGCAGCACTAGCGCGTCTGGGTTCTCGCGTTCAAGTCTACGGTGCTCCCGTATGGAACGGGAAGCAGTGGTTTTTATGGTTCGTCCCAGGTGAACAGTCCAAGGATATTCCCTCAAGGGATTTGGACAAACTTTAACAAGGAGATCATGTATGATCGTTTCTGGCGCTACCCAGTTTTTTGATTTCGCAGATGGTTCAATCATCGTTACTTATGCAGATGATCCAGCCGCTGGTACTCTTGTTGACTCACTCAACAACAATCCAGCTCCAGTAACAACCTGATATTTGCCCAATATATTATTTTAAATGAGGGCTAAATAATGGCTGTTGATGACCATGGGATTGAGGCTTTAAAGAAGTCTGCCGAGGAAGTTGTACCTGGCAGCAAGGCTGATTACTATCTTAAGACTGGAGTACTCCTTAACGGAGAACCGATATCAGATACTAATCCACTACCCGTATCTGGTGGTGCATCTAAAACAGATACTGCGACTATAACCCAACAAGCAGCGTCTATTTCTTCAGTCACACTACTCTTATCAAACCCCGATCGTTTAGGTTTTGTAGTCTACAACGAATCAAGCTCGGTAGCCTACCTAGCGTTTGGTCCAGTTGCTTCACCAACATTACACACGTACGCAATGGCACCAAGCTCAGTACTAAGAGAGATGCCTAGCCTTTACACAGGAGAGGTAACTTGCATTTGGATAACAGCGACAGGATCTATGAAGGTAACCGAACTATGATTTTCATCCCTTTATTACTAATGCTATTTTGCGCAACTGCTCACGGTCAGTACTTTGCACCAGGCGGTGGATCAGTATCGTCGGTTAACGGACAGATAGGGACGGTTGTTCTCACCACAGATGATATAGCCGAGGGTGCTACTAATTTATATTTCACACTAGCAAGGGCAAGAGGAGCGGTTAGTGCTAACTCTCCGCTCTCGTATAACTCATCTACGGGCGTACTATCGCTAGGTGTAATCCCAATTACAAGTGGTGGGACTGGTCAGACAAGTGCCAATGCTGCGCTCAATGCGCTTCTCCCGTCTCAAACAGGAAACAGTGGGAAGTCATTAGTAAGCGATGGGACAGATGCATCATGGTCGACAGTAACGGGCGGTATCACCACTCTAAATACTTTAACTGCCACAACACAAAGCTTTGCTACAGACACAGCAGGCACTGACTTTTCAATATCAAGCACAGGCTCAACTCACACTTTTAGTATTCCAACGGCAAGCGCTACCAATCGCGGTCTATTGAGTGCTGCTGATTGGTCTACGTTTGACTCTAAGCAAGACGCGCTAACTAATACGCCCAACACACTTACTTACTGGGACGCATCAGGTTTGCCAGCTAGCCTCGGAAACTGGTCTGTAGATCCAACTGATCAACGCATATCAGCGACACTGGCGCCGGCTTCTACTGGGGATGTTTATCACCTTGGCGTTACCTATAATGATCCCACCACTGGTGACATTGATTTAAACCGTGAATACCTTTTGCTTAACAGCACGCATACAGGACAAGCACGCGCACTTAACTTTAGTGTCGGCGGATCTGGCACTGTTGATTCAGGCAATGCAGCTATCATTGATTTTAGTCTACCAACTACCGGCAATCTTAATGTCTTAAG
>JADKJE010000027.1 GCA_016722515.1 Alphaproteobacteria bacterium | reverse complement strand
TAGCGGCCATAATCTGAGGCGCATTCTCAGGACGCTGTTCAATCGCAAAGACGGTACTTGTCAATCCACGAGTATCGAAATACTCGGACATACGACCCGGAATAAACGGCACCTTCGCCAGAGACAGCAACAATTGTTCACGAGTAAAGTAGTCACGAAAGATGTCCATGGCTTAGCTCCGAATCAGAATCATGTTAGTGCCATCCAGAGCCGTCTTCGCCGCTGCTTTGGAAGTCGCATCAGCCAAGGTATGCCAAGTCAATTTCGACTCTTTCACTTCAGCAAGACGCTTCACGATTCGTACAGTCACATCGCCCGCCGCCAAGGTATCGGCATTCACGTTGTCAGCCAGAATTCCAGCAGCAACCGTCGCACCCGTCGCCACGAGGCCAGCCACCGCATCGTCATACGGCGTATATTTGCCAGTAGCGGTAATCTTTCCAAGAACCGTCCCAGCGACACAGGGCTGAGTCTTGGACGCATCGGTCAGCATGGTGACGACTTCAAAAGAAATAGTGCCTTGATCGGAAGCCAGAAAATCAAGGTTACGATTCGGTTCAGTATAAGTAGCCATAAGTTATTCCTTCACGCTCTTGCCAGCGACTTGATTAAACAGTTTGGCATTCAAGTTAATCGCTGAATCCGCTTCCTTACCACTTTGAGTAGTATCTTTTAACCAATCAACAGAGGTATTCTGAGGTTTGAACGACATCAAATCCGCCGAAAGCAGTGCGAATGCGCTCGCTTCGAGTTCCACATACGGCTTTGCCGCTTCATCGCTGTATTCACGGTGGATCGCAGCGAATAGGCTTTTAACGGCCTCCACTCGAACCCCAAGCCGAATCGTCTTGACTTCATTCTCCGCCGAAAGCGCCCGCGCTTCAAAGTCCAGACTGCGCTTGCACTCTTCTTTCAGCGAATGTTCCAGCGAAGCCACGGCCTTGCCATGCTCCACTTCCGCTGCACTCAGCTTGACCTGCAAATCAGCAATCAACTGATTCGCAGCATCGAGCTTGCCCTGCACTTCATTACTATCCATTAAAGAAACCTCTTCTAAGGAACCATTGTTACGCGCAAATGCAATTACATGAGTATTAGGGTCAGCTCCAGCAGGAACGAAGGAGACTTCACGCACCTTAGCATTCCGAAGGACCGCATTAACGGTCATCGACTGACCATTCAATACAATCGGTCGAGCACTCGGAAAGCGTTCAATCTTGGCTTGAATCCCCACACTGAATTCCCACGGCGCACCTTCCGCGAATTCCGCCGACACTTGCTTACCTGAATCGGTCGAGGTGCTGAAGGAACCCGATAGATTTAACTTCGATCCATCATTTTCTAACTGCGCCTTACCCGCCCGCTGATTGGTGTCGTGATTCACAAGAGCGAAGACCGGACGTGCAGGAACCTTCGCTGTTGAAAGGTCAATCGCTACATCGCCGTAATCGCCATAATTCGGAATCACGCCACCACTGTACGCCACCCCACCAAATTGCGTTGGAGATGAATCCGTAGGATGGAGCGTTGGCGCAAACGAAAGAATAAAAGATTGTGCGTTCATACTGCTGTTAATAACATGAATTGATTTGAAGAATCCATGAATTCATTTCATTATTTTAGGCACAAAAAAACCCGCCGAAGCGGCGGGTTCAACATTTTAGAAATAGCGATTATTGCGGAAAGTTCAGCGCAGCAAATTCGCCGTGCAATGATTTTGAAGCTTTGTCATACGCTCGTGCGGCTTCTTCGGCTGATGCAAATGTGCCAATCGTTATTTGTATACGAGCAACCCATTTACCATTTTCGAGTTTTACACCTTTATAGCCAGTTTTGTTCTTTTGCTTTACGTTCACATTGTTTTGCGAATGCGTGCAAATACGGAGATTACTCCTACGGTTGTCGAGCGTGTTCCCGTTAATATGGTCAACCACAAATCCAATGGGTGGATTCATTAACTCTCTATGCATTATAATTTGCGATCTCTTGTAGGATCGAGACGCATATACGCGAACCTTCCCCTTCATTGAGTGCCACCGATATTGAGAGAGGTATTCGTAGTCATCGTCATCAACGATACATACGAATCCTTTTGAGAGCGTAATTTCCTTTGACATCGCTTCACCTTTTGCGATTTGTCACCTTATAGGTAGCAGTCAGGCGTAGGTGATGTTCGCTTTTCGCCCCGTCGGGCTAGACTGCTATTTCGTAATTACACGCTATGCCAGCCGAAGCGGGTGTTGGTATAAACAATACTCTTCAATCACTACACGAACTGCTGTCACTCGAAGAACTCGAAGGACAGTCATTGCTGTTTGAAAGAATACTCGTCAGCAACACTGTCACCGGATTCGTGGAAGCTCAGTGATTCGTGGAAGCTCTCCGACCCGCTAGGATCATACGCATCTCTTGCATTCACGGTTCATCAACCAAACAAAAAAAAAACCTGGAAAGAAAAAAGAAAACAAAGTTTGTGGAGTTCTTCTTGTCAGGACGACGCGATCGCGGCAATCATATTAATTCATCACTTTCAATCAAATCCCTCCCTCGCTCTCTTCCCACGCCAATCCGATACGCCGACTATAACGCTGCGCCACATCAATCGCGTCATCGCCCCACATCGTTGGCGGAATTCGTAAAACACCGAGCAACATCACATCACTCATTTTCTTCATCCTTATCGGTTAAACGACTCATTTCATTTATTCGCGTATATGGAGAAGGTTGTAACTGAATTTCTTCTTCATGCAAGCATTTCACAATCAATTCGTAACCTTCACCATCGGCTGAAAACACAGAAACACTACACCCTTTTGGGTTTTCAGAAATACCATCCATAGCCGCACTAATCGCTTTACTCAAAGAAATCAATGCGTTTCTTGTGCCTACAATCCACGCTTTATAGTGTTCACAATCTTGTGCGTGCAAATGAATCATCGGACAATCACTCATTCTCTTCATCCTTATCAGTGAATTCTGCAAAGACCACTTCTCCATCGACCAGTATCGGCTTATCCAAAGCGAGTAGCATTCGATTCAGAATGTCACGCAAGTCTTCAATCGACTCGACGTGCGGAGAAACTCCAAGCTGTGTATATCCACACAGTTCGCCATTATCGTTGTAGTACGCTTCTCGAATCGACAACAGTATTTCATCCGAGTTGCAATCGAATTCCTTAACAACACGATAATCCCAATCAGTCACTTATTAACTCCTTGAGTTCATTAAAGGAGAGCATCGAATACGTATTCGCTAAATCAGACGCCGCCCTTGACCACACGCTAATCCGATTCAAGTCAGTTTCACCTTTCACTCGACCAGCAACATCCAAACTCAGTTGACGCAACCATTCAATGTCATCACGAACAGAAATAATACCGCTAATTGGTTCGCAATCTTCATCGGTCAATTGAGGATCAGGAATATCATTGTACGAATCTGCAATCTGCCGAATCTCTTCAGTCGTGATATAGTCATACGCATCAAGCGTTTCTGATTCTTTCTGTTTCTTCTGAATCAATCGTTCGCCTTGTGGTGTCAACTGAATGCGTTCAGGAACTTCTTCAGTCTTCTCAAGCAGTCCAAACACTTCAAGACGACTAATGATTCGCGCAAGCGTGGAACGCACCGTAATATTCAAACGTTCTTTTAACTCCATCCGAGTTAATGACTCACCAGATTTGAACGACTCAAACACTTGGAGTTGAAGTGGACTAAGATCAGTGATTTTCATAAGTACCTATTGGTGTTTGGTAATGAGAGTATAGCATCATTTGTATTAGCAGTCAACCATTTTTAATGCTATTTATATCCGCATACACATAATGACTCGTTGACCACATACTTCCGTCGCTTCAATCAATGCAGAACTTGCAGGATTTAATGAAATCTTTACGGTTTCAGTATCCATTGAATTCAACGCATCCACCATATACCGTCCATTGAATCCTATGGTAAACAATGATTCAATTCCAGACGAAGTAATTTCAATCACTTCTTCGGATTGTTCATGGTCAGCATTCTTTCCAGCAATCATCAACGAATCTTTGCTGAAGTCGAATGCTAATCCATCATGTTTCGCATCCATCACACACTGAGCGCGTTTAATCGCATTCACAAAGTTTTCACGATGAATCATTGCGACATGCTCAGACGCCTTTGGAATCGCCCGCTGATACTCAGGAAACTTGCCATCAATTAACTTCGCCTTCAGTGTGACGCCTTCATTGTAAAC
>JADKJE010000026.1 GCA_016722515.1 Alphaproteobacteria bacterium | reverse complement strand
ATAGACCCATCAAATTTATATCGTTGTTTGTAAACGTCGAAGTTAAGCAAGTTTAAACTCCACGTTAAGGTCTTTCGGATACGAAGAAACAAGTTTCACAAATTCCTTATCTTCAAAATGTTTCATCCTTAAATCCATATATGCGCGTGAAATGTCTTTTTGAAAATCAGGAAAAATCGTTTTGTGGCCGATTCCATATGGATGGCTGGGGATGGCAAGTAAAGAATTTTAAATCCTTCTTTCATTGCTCGAAAATTAAAATCGACATCTTCCATTTGCTGGCCTGGCATAATCGACATGCCAAGTAATTTATCTATGACAGGGCGTTTAATATAAATACAAGATGTCGTGACGTGGCATACATACATCGGTTTGTCATAACTCCCGTCATCGTTTGATTTCCAGCCGATATGGCCAACGCCCTCTTGTCTAACAATCCCACCGGCATGTTGAACCTTCTTATCGGGAAACAACAATTTAAATCCAAATATATCTGCCTTGTCGTAATACTCGTTAATTAAGCTAAAAGTTTTATCGTTGATAAACACATCGTCATCGAGCAAGATAACATCGTTTCCGCTGGTCTGTTTAAGTCCGATATTAATTGCTTCAGCCCATGTTTTCCCGCCTGTAATAACATGCAGATAATAAGGCCATGGGATATGGTGAAGATTCTCAAAACAAATAAATGGGTGTGATTTTGGTGAAACCTTGCCGAGTGTCGGAATAATCACATCAACTATTTTCATATTCCACGCTCAACGGTTTGCATCCAGTAATTTTCCTTGATCATTTTCTTGATTGCTTTCTTTGCAATTGACGTATCTTTGCAAGCGATCTCTGGATACAATTTATTTAAAACTGGCAATGCCGCCGCCGGGAAACTCCCGATATGACGAAATTCCCTGTCTGCGCTAAATCCGTTATTCTCACAATTTCTTTTTAAATAATTTATACGCATGTAATCATCAATCTTGACGTTATTAGTAACGATGATTTCATCACCTTTAATCTCAAGTGTTTGTTCTGGTAAATTTTTAGATGTAATTATCATGGTTTTAAAAGTCCCGGTGAGGGGCGGTGTGCCCCCACCAGGGGTTAAACTTAGGTCAAGTTCTTAACAACACCGCTGGCTTTCTCATTGAGAGATTCCAGCGTGCATTCTGCAACAACGAGGAATTTCTTTGAGTCACCCGTCGCGGCAAGTTCTTTTTGTTTGATAGGACGCAGCCATGCTTTTCTAAATTTCGCCATTTCAAGCGCGAAGATTTGGTTAGCAAGGGCCGAGTTCATCACATGCGAAAGAACCAGCTTCATAACTCCAAACGGTGATTCGTAAACATCAACGGAGTTCACAATCTTCTTTGCATCGGCAGTCACGTTTTTGGTCATGCCTGGGAAGTTGGTTGTGTTGTTGAAGGCAATCTTCTGAGCGCCACCCGTCAAAATAACATCTGGATCGCCACCGGCGGCCCAAACGGTTTGAAGGAGAGCGTCTAAGATTGTACTTGTCGAAGATCGGTTAGCAGTAGCAGAGGAGATGTTTGTCACAACCCATCCAGCCAACCCTTTTAATTGACGAGCCGTACCAGACGCGCCAGACGCGGCGGCTGAATTAACGACGAAGCTGTATTCAATGTCTGTGGCAAGTTCTTTTAATGCTTTTTGCAATTGATATCCGCTTTCCGAAGATCGGCCAGCTTTTTCAACGGCTTCCTGAGTTTCAGTAATAACGAATTTCTTGTCATGAATTTGACAATAGTTGTTAATACGCGAAGGAGCGGTAACGGCTGTTGCTGTCGTGTCATTACCTTCGATTTGGGCGTTCGCAGTAGGCGAAGCTAATGTGTCTGTTAACCATTCATGCAATGTCGAAGTTGCACGAGTCGAGCCGGTCATGCTCAACACGGGCGTTTTGGTCGGGCTGATCATGGTAATAATATCGATCAAGTCCTCCCGATTTCCAACCGCCGCATAAGTGGCGTATGAGTTTGTAGGGTATCCCATTTTCTTATTTCTCCATTTTTAATGGAAGTTAAATAACAGAACCTTTTAACCGGAGTAATTCTTGTATGGCTTCTTTGTTGCCTGGATTTTCACGCGCAAATTTAACGGCTGATTTGTATTTCGTATTCCAATCGTCATTAACACCATTTGAGACTTGATCCCCGGACCCAACTCGAACGACGGGTGGAGACGGTCTTTTTATGGCTACTGGCGGCCTTGGAGTTTCGTTTTGTCTTTGAACGGAACTTTTTAATTCCTGCGCTTTCATTTTGAAGTAAAGAGCTTTCGCCCCTTCAGGTGTGTTGTAGTAGTTGAACAAATTATCATCTTCAACTGTGGCAACCGCTTGTTCTATTTTCGGTATGTATTCCAAGAAATCGTCAAATCCATCGGCCTTTAGTTCATTGGCCAATCGTTGACGGTTATTCTGGTATACCACCGGCCCAAGTGATTGTTGAAGATTATTAATCTGCTGTTCTAACTGTGCGATCCTGAGTGCTTCCATCTGCGCTTGCCGATTTGAAATGGGTTGTTGCTCTTGACTATGTGTAGGTTCAGGTCTAGCCTGTTGCCTTAATTCTTGTCTTAGAGCCTCTAACTGGCGTTCTTCGGCAATTCTCTGGGCTTTCTGAGTTATTGCCGCATCCGTTTGATCCATTCGATTCAAATCACTAGTTTAACTTCGCGTTTTTGTCCATTTATGTTTTGAACAACCACATAATCGCCCATCTGGTCGAGGTCTAAGACCTTTAAACTTTCAGGTTGATTTTGTTCTTGTCCTTCCGGTTTAACTGGTTGTTGATTAACTTCGTTATTTTCCACCTTTTCAGGTGAAATCTGTGCCTCTGGCTCTGGCGGTTCCGGGGCCGGAGTCGGTTCAGCTTGTGGCTGAGCCTCTTGTTGTTCTTCTGGTTCAGGCATAAAATCAGGGAACAACTTATCTGTCGTCCCTTCATCTGTTAGTGAATCAACCTGAACTGCGGCTTTAACAACCTTAGCATTGGCAATTTGAACACCGCTGCTTTCGATTGTTGACATTTGTGAATGTGATACTTGTGCTGGGGTAGATTGAATTGCTTCAACACCCGATTTTCTAGGTACTCCTTTAGGCCATCCCATCTTTATCGCCCTCCTTAAGGGTAGATATTTCCATCAAAGACGCCTTTGCTCCATCACCTTGCGAGATCAAGGCATCTAAAAGTTGACGTGGCTTATCAGCCGCCAAAAACATTTGCTGAGCTTTTAATCTGTCAGAATCATCTTTGGCATTCTTAAGAGTATTAACCGCTTGCATTTCAATTGTTTTCAAAATTGTTTCATCGAACCACGCCCATTCAGCCGAATATTTAAATCCTTTGGCTTTTGAGCCTTCCTTGATTTGGTTCTCCCAAATCACATACTGTTCATGTGGAAATTCAACTGAGGACATTAAGCAACCCCGCTGGTTCTGGATTCATTTGGTTCATCTGGCTTGAAGGGTCCATCACATTTCTTGGCTGACTGGCGATCCCCTTTGGTTCTTGGCCTTGTTGTGGCGGTGGGGGCGGTAAGGCCTGGATATCGTATTCAGTCGAATTTTTAACACCCAATATAGGGAGCAAATGTTCAAACACCTTCATGGGATTTTTAAATTTGATCTCTGCTGGATTAACAACGCCAGCTTGGACAAGTTGAAATAGTGACTGGTTCGCCTGTGTCATCCGATCTGCAATAAGCAAAAACTTGTTTGTTTGAGCTTGCTTATTAATCGCCAAATTCAGTTTTAGATCGAAATCGCCCTGGATCACTTCCCTTGGCGGGATAGTTATCGTCGGCTTGTCTCCAATCGAGTACAGTCCCAGTAATATTTCTGACAAAATCGTCGTGTCATAGACCTGTTCAATTCTCATTAGATATCGGAAAGCGGGAATAAAAGCGGAATAGGCAAGGTTCTTAATCACCATAGCCAACTTCTTATTGGCGTTTTGGAGTTGTTGACTAGACGCTGTGGCGGTATCCTCGTTTGTGGGGGTTCCCAACAAATTAGGCGGGAGTCCATTTTCATAATAGTCTTGCTCTGTCCTGGCCCGTGATGGCGCGGTGATA
>JADKJE010000025.1 GCA_016722515.1 Alphaproteobacteria bacterium | reverse complement strand
AGTAAGGGTTTCGGTGGTTCTTTACGATAATCCCGTTAGCGACGATGATTCGTCGGCATTCGTCTATCGTCTCTCCGTCCTTGTCCAGGAGGGGGCCAAAATACTCAATAGTCTCGACTCGAGGGAGATAAGTATCAGTCGAGCTGAGTTGGTCCTGGAGGAGAATTCTTTGACCATCCTCCGTTGACGCGAAATTCGCTCCATCAACAGAAGTGCTGTTTGACCTCTTAAGGACGAGATTCTTTTTTTGTTTATCAATGATGCCAGCATTGAAAGCCTCGTTAAGTTGGAAGAACTTAAGGAAGTTGGTCTCAATGGTGAAGGGGCTCTTGTTTATGTCCCTAATGCCGGAGAGCCAACAGAAATTGAAGGGGTTGATTAGCTCAACTTCGGAACAAAACTCAATGTACTTCTTCGGCTCAACCACTCGAGAATAGCTCTTAGTGGGGCCAGCTATCTTATCAAAAGCTGCCATGAGCTCATCTTCTAGAACCCCATCTGAGTTCTCGGAGATTACCGAAGGACGCTCGTATTCCTTAGGAAGATTAGCGTAGAACTTATCGTTCTCAATCTGGAGCTCTTTTGTGACGTACTCAGCCTTCCAGCATACTCGAGGCTTAGCCGTGACCTTAAGAGTGGAGATACCGTAGATTCCGCCAGTAAGGAGATACTCAGTGAAGACCTTCTCAAGTCCCGAGTCTGCCACGTAATGGCGGAGCATCTTCTCTACGATACGACGGAACTCAGTGTCCCCATCCCCGCTCATCAACGTGAAGAGATCCTTACCTTGGAAGATAAGACCTTTAAGAGCGTTAGCGGCTCTACGAATAAGAACAGAGAACTCATGCTGGAAGATTTTACTCATCCAGGGGTTCTGCTCTCGGTAGGCTCCCCAGTTCTGCTTCCCAGCAAATAAGTCAGCCTTAAGCTCCCATTCCTTACGGATTGCCTGGGTCTCTTCTAGGTGCTTACGACGAAGCTCAGTTACGTACTGAACTATCTTCTTATCTTTCTCGGATATTTGCTGGGACACGTTGTTCCCTTAGTTACTTACTGAACTTAGGGGTAATCTTGTCTGGGCAGTCGTTCGAGCATGACTGCATCTCGCATCCACCAGTCACGTCCTTAATCGAACCCGTTGCATACGAGCTCTTATTCAGGCCGGGAGCTTGGTCGAACTTGCTGCTACCATCGCTACCTTTAAGGCCTTTAGTAACTTCCTTAGTCGAGCTCTCTTTTGCAACTGAGCCCGTCTTGTTAGCGGCCTTCACGAAATTAGTCTTCATTATCCTCTCTCCGGTTATTGTCTAGTCTGTCTATTAGGTAAGGGCTTTCCATATCCAAAGCGTCGGCATATCTAGGCCCCCCGCGAGTTTCCCCGAACATTGGGTGCCTATGGGAAACAAAGCCCTGCACTTGAGGCTTGCTCTGCTTCCTAATCTTATCAGAAATTTTATTTACGTTCTCAATGCTTTTGAAAATCTCTCGGCAAGTTACGTCCACATGAGCCGTCTTGAACCTTCGACAGTCTAGCACATAGACCTTAGAATCATACTTAACAGCAGTAACAATAGCTGTGAAGTCTGAGTTTTTGGAGTCAGTAAAAGCCGGGTCTATGCCGATACAAGCTCTTGGGTTCTCCCCCGGCTTAGCTTCCTTAGCGAAATAAACCGACCAAACTAGTGCGTCTAAGAGATCGTCTTTCCATCTATCGAAGCGCCGTAATTCCTCTCCTATCGAATTATCTGGCTTCCAAAGCCCTGAGAGTAGGTAAAGGCATCCGTTTGCTATGAGGGGCTGTAGGATGGCTTTAATGCGGTCCTGCTTCTTTACCTTGTTGAACTTAGTCTGGGAGGAGATGGCTTTCTCCACTTTCGGGAGAATCCTCCCTTCGTCCCTCGCTGTGTCCATAAGGACGGAATAGAGAGCATGGCCTTGAGCTTCCGTCTCGATAACTACGGAGCTAACTCCAGAGAGCTTAAAAGGAAGCTCTGAGTATTTATCGAAAGTCTCAATACGAGCTAAGTCGAAGAGGGCGTTCTCGTTAGCGACAGGCTCATTAAGATAGAGAGCAGGGAAGAGGGAGCCTTGAGTGATACGAAGGGCGGCTAGGTCGTCTTCGTCGTAGCCTACTTGCTTTGCGGTCCCTAGGTCTACGTAAGTCCGCTTGGGGAAGATTATCTCCCCATCTTTATCGTAAACCCCAAGCTTCAATACTTGGAGCTGCCCGCCTCTGGGAACTATCTCTCCGTTAATGAGTTTCCCATAGAAATCATCATAGAACCAACGAGTACCAATTCCAAAGAAGTCCCCACCTGGGTCGAGGCAGTTCGTGAGCTCTACGAGGAATCTCTCGGCTTGTTCCACTTCCGCCATGGAGTGAGCGGTCTTAGAGGAAATCAAGTCATCGGCAATGATGGTATCGACGTGGGAACCCGTTACGTTTCCCCGGACTCCGTAAGAGCCGATGTTGGCGTTACGTCTCCTTGCTTCCCCTTCTACGAAGTAACCCCCCTTCCCCCAGTAGTCACTGGGCTTAACGTTAGGAAAGCACGCCTTATAGAGTTCCGTATGGGAGATGATTTGAGCACTCGAAGCTGCCATGTCAGCAGCATCAGACTCAACAGCATTACAGACCAGAGTTAGGTTCTTTTTGTACTTAGCAAGTTTATAGGCTGGAAGGGGAATAGAAATAGCCCCGGACTTACCAGTGCCTCGAGGGAGGAGGATAAGCTTAGGCTTCCCCCAGTTATTCTCTATGAAACTACATATCTCTTCCCCGTGTAGCCAGGGGTCCATCCATTGATAGCCAAGGATGACTCGGAGGTAGAACCAATAGCTCCTAAGGGCGATGTCCCCCATTGCTCGGTAGAGCTTTTGCTTTCCCTCCTTTTCCTCCACTTCCCTTAGTACTTCTAGGTACTGCTGGAGCTTCCTCTCGCACGGGGCTATCCTCTGCCTTCTTGGGCTCTGGGTCTGAATCAGTTCTATCTTTTCCATGCGAGAGTATTTCCTCTTTAGACTTAACCTTTATCTCTGCATAGACTCGGCTTTCTGCAAATGGGGTAAGAAAGCAATGAAGAATCTCCCCAGGGATTCCAGCTTCCTGCACTTTAGCTACAAGCTCATCGTAAGGCTTAGGGGAGCTCATGTTCCCTTCCGGGTCTCTAAACACAAACACGTCAGTCTTCATTGGGTTCCTCTTCTTTCTGTTCTAGCCCCATCTTACTAAAGAACTCTTCCACTATCCGGCTCTCTCCAGTATCCGTCGCTCCCTGGAGTTCCCCGACTCTCTTTGGGATGTTCCACTCCTTGGAGCGTCTCCGTTCGAGAATCATCTTTGCCGTGGCTGGGTCAAACTCTGGCTTGTCTTTTAAGAAGCCATAACGCCCGTAGTTCAACAAATCCTCCTCAAGGCCGTCATAGTATCTATCTTCGTTTTCTTTGAACAGCGCCGGGTTTAGCTCCTTTAAACGGATAACAGCTTCCCTGCTTATCCCAGCAGCCTTCCCAGCTTCGTAGTAGTTACCGGGATGCCTTAGAAGGTGTTCTAGCACCCGGTCTATTACTGCCTTCTTTAGCAGCTCCTCCTTGCGCTGGATTTCCTCGAGACTCGGGAGCTCCCCCACTTGGTTTAGCGTTTTCATTATTCGAAGTCTGTTCATGCGCTACCACGTCATCGCTAGGGCCTCTACCAAGACAGGATAGAACCTTCCCCGCTAGGCCCCTCTTGTTTCTCTCGTTCACAAACGCCACTAGGAACTCAGCTAGTTCCTCTATCTCATTACTGCGGATTACCACTTCATCCACGTCTATGAACTCAGAGGTAATCTTTATATGAGGACCAGATGCGTAAATACCAAATTGGACATGAGGGGAAACTAAAGTGGAAGCCCCAAAGCCCCCGGTCAGGATGTCCTCTATGCGCTTACGAACATCCCAGTTCATTACATCTCCCCGTACTTGAGATTCTCAATTTTGCCTTGAAGGGTGAGAACCATGTGCTCAAGGTTCTTGATACGG
Organism: Alphaproteobacteria bacterium; assembly: GCA_016722515.1. Taxonomy (NCBI): domain Bacteria; kingdom Pseudomonadati; phylum Pseudomonadota; class Alphaproteobacteria; species Alphaproteobacteria bacterium. Next base: position 670 of record JADKJE010000025.1, on the reverse strand, counting down.
CGAGCTAGTACTTCATCCCGAGACTCAAGCACGTTAAGTCTCATCATGATATCGTCGAAGGCTGAGTCAGGGGATAGGTCAGCATCTGAGTAATCTGCTGCGCCATATTGAGGGATAGGGGAAGAGGAAGAAGAGAACTCTTGGAAGAGGTCCCGCTCGATTTTGTCTAGAGACTGAGGGGAGCGCTTCTTACGGGAGGTACCTGTTTGAGTGATAGCTCCGGGAGGGGGAAGGACTCGTTTGGGCATAGTATCTCCTAGTGAATGTAAGGGGGTATGCCATAAGGTAAGTGGGTAGAGAAGGGTAAAATTTTTGCGCGGGATATAGTGGGAGGTATTAATACGGAACGGCGGGGGCCGGGCCAAGCGCCTACACTACTAATCGCATGCGCCAATGCCCATATCCCTAAGCATATCGCATACATACCCACATCATCACGCATAGCCCTATATAATCCCCTAATATCTCCAGCTACTTATCTATTACTTACCTATCTAGTCGTGTACAGTGCTACTCAATGACCGATAAGTGCAGTTATCGGGCACGGGGTAACAGTGCTGGATTATATAGGACTTGAGCTAGGTTAGATGGGACTGGGATTAGGTAGGGATTAGGGGAGTATTGAAAGTTCTTGTGAGATGGGGTATTCGATTCTCCTCTCTTTTCTCTT
>JADKJE010000024.1 GCA_016722515.1 Alphaproteobacteria bacterium | reverse complement strand
CGGATTTGTGCCGACCGTATTAATGCCAATTTTGATTTTCAGGCGCAGGGCATTACGGCTATCAGTGATGGCACAAAAGTGACCATAGTGGCGTTAAATGGTGAAGATTTATCGCTGGAGGTGAGTGGTGATCCGGGGGCAGGATTTGCGGTATCCAATGGCAATGATATTCATGTAAATGCTACCGGGGTGCGCCCACTGCGGCCTATTTCTGAATATGAAGGTTACGACTTTACCGAAGGTGGGCCGTTTACCTATGAATTTGCAGTGCCCGGTCAAGGTACCTTTTCGTTTGCACTAGATGGCACCTTTGCCACCGGCGATGATGTGATTACCGAAATTAAAAACCAAATTGCCAATACCCCTTATCAGTTTAATGGCAATCTGGATGTGCGCCTTGATGCTAAAGGCAATATCTCCTTCCAACCACGGATGGCTATGAACGGCATGAGTGTGAATGGCAGTCAAAAACTCACCATGGGCGGGCAAATTAAAGTGGTGATGGATGAAGGTTTGGAAATGCGCACCGAACCACCGGGCAGTAATTTATTTGAAACCAACCCTGAACATAAACCCGTGTATTTAGGTTATGACCTCGCCATGGAAGGTGTGCCCGCAGAGGGGGATGCGTTTACCGCCGATTTTAATACCGATGCCGTGTCAGATAACCGTAACGGGGTGTTTCTGGGTGAAATACAAAACAAGGATTTAATTGAAGGCAAAATGACCATCAGTGAAGGTTATGGAAAACTGGTGGAAAGCATTGGATCAGTGACGAGTCGCGCACAAATTAACGCAGAGAGTGCCAAGGTGTTATTGCAAAACTCGGAAGATGCCGTCTCCAGTGTGAGTGGTGTCAACCTAGATGAAGAGGCTTCAAAACTGATTCAATTTGAATTGGGTTATAACGCCTCTGCTAAGGTGATCAGTATCGCCAAAGATTTGTTCGATACACTTATTAATACATTTAGGTAGGTATCAGTATGCGTATATCCACCATGCAATCCTTTAATTCTGGGCTGCGCTCACTGCTGGATAATGGTATGCAGGTCAAAAATACCCAGCAGCAAATTTCCAGCGGACGTAAAATTTTAACCCCCGCAGATGACCCAGTTGCCTCCACGCGTATTTTGCAATTGCAGCAGGATTTATCCCTACGCCAGCAATATCAAAAAAATATTACCGCGGCGACCAACCGCCAAAGCCTAGAGGATGCTACCTTAAATGGGGTTACCGAAAACGTGGCGCGTATCCGTGAGTTAGTGGTGTCTGCCGGTAACGGTGCTACCACCCGCGAAGATCGCAGTTATATCGCTTTGGAAATCGACGAACGCTTGGATGCGTTGGTGGATTTAATGAACACCAAAGACGCGAGTAATGAATATATTTTTGGTGGTTTTAAAGGTGACACTCTGCCATTTCAAATGCGCGCTGGTGGTGGTTATGAATACAAAGGTGACGATGGTCAGCGCCAATTAACCATTAGTTCCAATACACGCATTGAAACCGGCGACAATGGTAAAAATATTTTTGTTGATGTGCCCGCCGCTAAAAATAGTTTTGATCCTTACGCTAATCCCAATAATACCGGCACCGGGGTTATCAGCCGTGGCATAGTTTACGACCAAGAAAAATATGATGCGTTTTACCCAGAAGACATCATTATTGAATTTAACGATAACGCCGCAGTAGACCCTGCCGTGCCTAATTTTACCGTTAAACAAAAATCCGATGGACGTCCAATTGATGGTCTGAAGTTTGTGCCCTATAGCACAGGTGAAACCATTACCGTGGCTGGCATTAGCATTAAACTCGCGGGGCAACCCAATGCGGGGGATAGTTTTATTGTGGATAGTTCCCCTAAACAATCCCTTACCGATACAGTGCAACGTATTTCTGAGGGTTTAAAATCCTTGGATGACAACCCACTCGATAGCGCCGCATTAACGAATCTATTGGCTGATACACTTACCAATTTGGATAACGCACAAACCGCTGTTTCCGAAACCCGCAGTAAAGTGGGGGGTCGTTTAAATACACTAGAAAACATTCAAGGCCTGCATGCTGATGTCACCTTAGTTAGCCAGGACATTTTGTCTAAATTACAAGACGTGGATTTTGCCGAGGCGGTAAGTCGGTTGAGTTTAGAGAGTTTTTTACTCGAAGCGAGTCAGCAATCGTTTGCCAAAATCAGCAACTTGTCATTGTTTAATCAGCTCTGATATTGCTGCAAAACAGCCATGTTGTTGCAGCGCCTCAGCAGGGTAGAGGTCTTGCCACGGCGTTATGGCATGCGGAGAGTGCATCTTCCTTTGTAAAAACCTATAGCTTGTTTTTATATGCTGGCCTGTATACAAACGTTTGGTTTTACAGAAGTGGCAGCGATGGTGAGTAAAGATGGTATTCAACTTCAACCCATGAAACTGCACCGTTAAACATATGTAACTACCAATGGGGTTTTTATTACCTCTTATGTCAGTATCAAGCGGCAACTTTTGCCGCTTTTTCTTTATATTCTTGCCCCATAGCTCTTAGACCCCCAGTAAATCAAGCGGTTATTACAGCTGGTTCGGTTATTGCACTTCAACAAATGTGTTATTTTTCTGGCGGGGATGATTCCCATGTTTGATGGTAAAAGTGTGCTTATTACCGGCGGTACTGGCTCGTTTGGTCGTAAATATACCGAAACATTGTTAAGCCGTTATAAACCAAAAAAAATTATCATCTACTCCCGGGATGAAATGAAACAGTTTGAAATGCAGCAGCAGTTCAATGGCCCGGAGATGCGTTATTTTATTGGCGATGTGCGGGATCGTGATCGCACCCAGCAGGCCTGCCGTGGGGTGGATTTTATTATCCATGCCGCTGCACTAAAACAAGTGCCTGCGGCGGAATATAATCCCATGGAATGCATTAAAACCAATGTCTATGGTGCGGAAAACGTCATCCGTGCCGCGTTGGATAATGGCGTGCAGAAGGTTATTGCCCTCTCAACCGATAAAGCCGCTAACCCTGTTAATCTCTATGGCGCTACCAAACTTTGCTCAGACAAATTATTTGTTGCGGCGAATAATATTACCGGCGGAAACAATACCCGGTTTGCCGTAGTGCGTTATGGCAATGTGGTGGGCTCACGGGGTTCGGTAGTGCCGTTCTTCAAAAAACTGATTAAAAACGGTGAAACGGAATTACCTATCACTGACTACAAAATGACACGTTTCTGGATCACCCTGCAACAGGGGGTAGATTTTGTATTAAAGAATTTCGAACGTATGCACGGTGGTGAAATTTTCGTGCCGAAAATTCCATCCATCCCATGACAGATCTGGCCGAAGCGATAGCCCCCGGAATGCCCCTGAAAGAAATAGGCATTCGCCCCGGTGAAAAACTGCATGAAACTATGTGCCCGCGGGATGACAGCCATCGCACGCTGGAGTTTCTGGATCACTACGTGATTATGCCGTCTATCCAGTTTACTCATGCCAGCAACTTTGAACTAAACAGGCTGGAAGAAATTGGTAAGCCAGTTGAACAAGGATTTTCATACAATTCTGGTAGCAATCCGCACTTTATGACAGTCGAGGAAATCAGAACTATGCATAACGAGGCACATGTATGATTCCGTATAATCGGCATCATATTGATGAAGATGATATTGCTGCTGTTACAGCGGTGTTGAAATCTGATTTTTTAACCCAGGGAAACACAGTTACCCAGTTCGAAGATTTATTAGCAAAAAGATGCAAAGTAAAACATGCTGTTGCTGTGTCATCGGGTACGGCGGGGTTGCATCTTGCATGCCTGGCGTTGGGGATTAAATCCGGTGATTGTGTGTGGACATCACCCATCAGTTTTATAGCATCTGCTAACGCAGGTTTATATTGTGGTGCCAATATTGACTTTGTTGATATTGATATAAAAACAGGTTGTATATCTGTAGATGCATTAACAAAAAAACTGGCACAAACACCGGAAAATAAGCTTCCTAAGGCTTTAGTAGTGGTGAATTATGCTGGCCATAGTGCAGATATTAGTAAAATTAGAAAGCTATCCGTTGAGTATAAATTTTTCATAATAGAAGATTCGTGCCATGCATTTGGTGGCGAATATGCGGGTGAACCTGTCGGCTGCTGCAGGTATTCGGATATTTCAGTTTTCAGTTTTCATCCTATCAAAAGCATTACCACTGCAGAGGGTGGGGCATTGTTAACCAATAATGACGAAATAGCCCGTCATGCGGCCGCATTGCGCACGCACGGCATTAACCGCGAGGCAGGTGGTGTAAATCGATATATATGGTCATATGACCAGACCGAGCTTGGTTTTAATTACCGCATGTCTGATGTTCAGGCTGCCATTGGTATAGGGCAGATGAAAAAACTTGATAGGTTTATAGCCCGCAGGACACACCTGGCTTCACTTTATGCTGCCACATTGCCGGCGGGTATCGCGCATGTGGCCGGTGATTCCGCTGGTAAATCTGCCCATCACCTTTATGCCGTACTGATTGATGCGGTGAATAATATTGAAATGAGTAACAAGTTTTTTTCTGCTATGCGTGAAAATGGCATATTCGTGCAGAAAAATTACCGTCCAATATATCATCATTCGTTTTATAAAAATAAAGAATGTTATATATCCCTTGGTAATGCTGAGGATTTTTATATCAAGCAAGCTTCATTGCCTATTTTTTATGATATGGATGATGATCAGGTTGGATTGGTAGCAGATAAGATAAGGCAAGTGATGCGGGAGATTTAATATGAATGTTGCGTCTTATGTTGAGCTGGTAAAAGAGAATGGCTACGTGGTAATACCAGATGTGCTAAGCGAAAGTGAATGTTCCCTGTATAAGGAAATGCTGGATTCTGATTATGTGAAATACCGTGATTTATACGCTGGCAGTATGTATACCAGTCATGGTCTAAATGATAAATCATCTGAAAAAGTTGTGTATAACATGCACAATAAAGATATACGTTATTTTGATCTATTTGATCACCCAAAAATAGTCCCCGTGATCGCCTCGTTGTTGCAGGAAGGGTCCTACCAGAATTCTGAAGAGTACAATTTACTGAATATATCAGCCCGGTGCCCGGGTGCGTTTGTGCCTGCCCAGCAATTACATCTCGATTCTAATTTACCCGGCAGGGATGGTTATCCATTGATTGTGGTGGCTCTTTTTATGCTTGACGATTTCAACGAAATAAATGGAGCAACTCGATTTGTACCGGGTAGTCATAAATTTTCCAGTTATGCGGAAAATGGCTGTGTATATCCTGATGAAGTTATGGTTACTGGCAAAAAGGGTTCCGTTGTGATTTTTAACGGTGCCCTGTGGCATGGTTCATCACCTAAGCAGGATGATTCCAGTAGGTGGGCGGTCATTTTAGGCTATGGCCGCTGGTTTATTAAACCTTCATTTGATTTTTGTAGAAATATTCCTGCGGATATTTATGGGAGATTGAGTGAGTCTCGGCGAAAATTACTGGGGCTCAACAGCCAACCTCCGCTGGATGAATTTACCCGAATTACACGTCGTTCTGCTGATTGTGAATGGGAGGCTGGTTATGAATTACCAGGTTAATAAACAGACAGCTGTATTTCTCGATGGTGAAGCCGATAAGTGGTTTGAGCGTAATTTTGCTGACGCTACCAAACAAAATATGCAGCATGATATGGCACTTAATTATCTTAAAGGCTGTAATCTGAATGCTCATAACATATTAGAAGTAGGGTGTGCTGATGGTTGGCGTTTAAACGAGCTGAATAAGTTGTTAGTTGTCAGTGTATTGGTATAGAGCCATCCGCCAAAGCTATTGAAGCGGGGATGCAACGTTATGCCAATATAAAATTTATGCATGGAACGGCTGATAGTATTAATCTTGTCGATGAAAGTGTGGATTGTATCGTAATCGGTTTTTGCCTTTATCTTTGTGATCGGTCTGACCTTTTTAAAATTGCCAGTGAAGTTGACCGTGTTCTGAAGGATAAAGGTATTTTAGTGATAACGGATTTTATGCCGCCATTTCCCTATGCGAACCGTTATTGTCATAAAGAAGGGGTTTAAGTTATAAAATGGATTATTCCGCAATGTTTTATGGAATCCGTTTTATCGAAAAAATCTATTTCGATGTTATGCCTACGACCGGCGATCGCACTGATACCTCTGTTGATTCACGGGTTGGCCTGGTTGTGCTGCAAAAAATACTGAAAGCGCCTATCCTCTGGAACCATTTTTGTGAAAAAGGTTATTTTGGGAGGGCCCAGCTCGGTCTTAACTACGGCATCACCAATACACTTGGCATGCTGAGTGAAGCTGCTGCTGCGCAGTTGCTGAAACATGCCTATATTGCAGGTATTGATACCATTGATACTGCGCCGGGTTATGGAGAATCACAGCAGCGTCTCGGAAAATGTGCAGCAGGCGATTTTCATTATATCAGTAAGGTGTCAGTAAATGGTTTGTCTGATGCAGAAGATATAAAAAATGAAATAAAAATATCACTGCATAAAACCCTGCAAGATTTACAAGTTAGCAATTTAAGTGCTCTTTTAGTGCACGACGTAACGCCTATGTTAACATCAACATCGATTAAAAATATGGTGATTGAAACCCTGCAGGAGCTAAAAGTATCAGGACTTATCTCGGCGGCGGGTGTTTCTTTATATAACAGCGCTCAAAGTAAAGAATTATGCCGTGACTGGTTTCCTGATGTTATACAGCTTCCCGTTAGTATTCTTAATCAAGATATGGTTGTTTCAGGTGAGCTGCGCAGATTGCATGCGGCAGGTACAGAGATCCATGCAAGAAGTATTTTTATGCAGGGATTGTCTTGCTGACAAGTTTACCTGAACAGCTGCATTGGGGTGAAAATTTGATCGAACCTTATTATCAATTTCTGCAAAAAAAACATATTACCCCTATGCAGGCTTCGCTTGCGTATATCAATAGTATCGCTGAAATTGATGCTGTAGTGACAGGCTTCCACAACATAGTGCAGCTGGATGAATTTTTTTCCTGTGCAGGTTACTGTTTGCCGGATGCAGATTACGCAAGTGTGCATATTAAGAATGAAGAATTTACTAATCCTGCAAGGTGGTTAAAGTGAAAAACATTACCGCCATTATTCAGGCGCGTATGTCATCCAGTCGGCTTCCAGGCAAAGTTTTGATGCCATTAGGTGATGTGCCGATACTGGAGTTAATCATCAGACGATTACGTTTAGTTGAACGTATTGATGCCATTATTGTGGCGACCAGTGATGGTGTGGAAGATGATCCAATTGTGCAACTCTGTGCTATTCGGGGGTGGCGGTGGTGTGTGGTGATTTACACGATGTTCTTGCCAGATTTAATTTGGCAGTAGAGCAGTATCCTTCGCAGCATTACATACGTATTACCGCAGATTGCCCGCTGACGGATCCTGAACTTATCAATAATTTGATAGATTCACATTTAAGTGCCAATGCTGATTATTCTTCTAATGCTCTTCAGCCGACATATCCTGATGGTTTTGATGCTGAAATATTTACTTATCAGGCATTTAATAAAACATTTTTATCGGCAAGAAAAAAATTTGAGCGTGAGCATGTTACTTATTTTATTTATACACACCCTGATATGTTTGTAATTAATAGTGTAAGGGGTGTGTGCGATAAGTCATCTTATAGAGTGACTGTAGACACAAAAGAAGATTATATATTTGTGAATAATCTCGTACGTGATATTGGCAAGAGTGGTATGGATATAAGGTTTGCTGATGTTGTTAGTTTTCTGGATGAATGTCCAGTCGAATATTTTATAAACTCAAATGAAATAAGAAACTCAGGTTTGCAGAAATCAATCTGCGAGGAGCAGGTGAAATGAGCAGATATCAGGCGTCAGAGGATATGCTGGATCGCGCTTTGCAATGTATTCCCTTGGGTACACAGACATTTAGTAAAAGTTACAAACATTATCCCCGTGGGGCCTCTCCGTTTTATATCGAATCAGGTAAAGGAGCTATTTTAAAGGATATTGATGGCAACGAGTTTATTGACCTGGTTTCATCATTGGCAGCTGTTACCTTGGGTTATGCGGATGATGAAATTAACGCAGCTGTAGAAGCGCAACTAAAAAAAGGTTGTATTTTCTCTTTGCCGTCACCGCCTGAAGTTTATTTGTCAGAGTTGCTGGTAGATATTATCCCTTGCGCACAGATGGTTCGATTTGGAAAAAATGCTTCCGATGCAACAACCGCCGCAGTGCGAGTGTCCAGGGCTTATACTGGCAGAAATAGGGTGGCAGTATGCGGTTATCATGGCTGGCATGACTGGTATATAGGTTCAACACCAAAAAATAGAGGTGTCCCTGAAATTGTTTCAGAATTAACCTCTGTTTTTAACTATAACGATCTCACTTCACTTGAATTAATTTTTTTGCAATATCCAGACGAAATTGCTGCTGTTGTAATGGAACCAATGAATGTTGTTTTTCCTGAAATGGGTTTTCTGCAAGGTGTCAGATCTTTGTGTGATCAATATGGTGCAGTACTTGTATTTGACGAAACAGTGACAGGATTCCGTCTTGCCAATGGCGGAGCCCAGGAATTATTTTCCGTTACACCTGATCTCGCCTGCTTTGGAAAAGGTATGGCTAATGGATTTCCGTTATCTGCTGTTGTCGGAAAAAAACATATTATGTCGCTATTTGATGATGTCTTTTTTTCGTTCACGTTCGGTGGCGAGCTCTTGTCAATAGCGGCTGCTATAGCGGTAATTGAGAAATATAAGCGTGATAATGTTGTTGCATCAATAAAAGAAAATGGTGTTGTTCTGGTTAGT
>JADKJE010000023.1 GCA_016722515.1 Alphaproteobacteria bacterium | reverse complement strand
TAGCCATTTATCGCGATAATGGCTAAAGATTGAGTTGATACTACTCCGGCCAATCGTCCGGAAGCTGAAGCAGCTATTCGTTTAGCTTACGAATGTGGTGGTTTACTGCCGCCAAAAATCATTATTTGGCTACGCTCCCCACTTGAGGGTGCGATTGGCGCCTCTATGTTCTCTGACAAAAAAATCAATATGGAAAACATAGCTGGGGCCCAAGTACTGACCCAGGTATGGGCCCAAGCACAGAGCCAAGCACAGAGCCTAGTAGGGAGTCAAGTACTGACCCAAGTACTGACCCATGTATGGGCCCAAGTAGCGAACCAAGCACAGAGCCAAGTAGCGATCCAAGTATGGACCCATGTATGGGCCCAAGTAGTGGACCAAGTAGAGGACCAAGTATGGACCCAAGTAGCGAACCAAGCACGGAGCCAAGTAGCGGACCAAGTATGGACCCAAGTAGCGGACCAAGTAGTGGACCAAGTAGAGGACCAAGTGTGGCGTGCGGGCTACGGCGCGCATGATGCAAACTGGCTCGGCTTTTACGACTTCTTTTTAGAGAAATGCGGTTTGGATGGAGCAAATCGGTTGCGCGGGTTATTAGACTTGGCTAAACATTGTGGATGGTTTTGGCCATTCGAAGGCGTAGTTATTCTGACCGAACGCCCAAATAAACTAGAGCGGGATAGCCACAATCAGCTTCATTGTGAGGATGGCCCAGCACTTAGCTATCCAGATGGATTTTCTCTATGGAAGTGGCACGGTGTTACGGTATCGGAAGACATTATCTTGTCGCCAGAAAAAATAACTATTCAGCGCATAGAACAAGAGACAAATTCTGAAGTGCGCCGGGTAATGATTGAGCGCTATGGTGCCGAGAAATATGTGATTGATTCTGGAGCAACCGTGGTTGAAGAGTTGTCACCAACCCACCCAATCGTAGGCCTGCGTACCGCCCGTTTGCTGAAAAAAGAAATACCAGGCGACGAGCCTATCATTTATGTTGATTTGCTCAACAGTACCGCAGAAGGCACTTGGGTCAATAATCTGGTTGACGGGGTTAATAAACCCTTGTTTAAACCAGATATTGTCGATGGAAAACCATTTCATAAACGCTATATGCTCCGAGTAGACCCAAATGCGTACAACGGTGAGGCTTCCACGAGCGCTCATGCTGCAGCCGCCAGCACCTGGCGCGACCAATTGACTGGGGCGCTGACTTATCCGAACTGGCGAGATTACGCGCCAGCCACCGAGAGCTGATAACGTGAGTTCAGTCGGTGATTGTAAAAAATTACAGACCTATACCACTGCTATGAACTTGAACAGTAATGTTTAGGTTAAGTGCATTATCTCTGTTAGAGTTAAAGAACTAACAGACACCACCGAAAAAAGCTGTGTGGAATGGAAACGATTGAGGTCAGACTCTAAGCGATTCCCGGTGTAATCCCGGTACCCAAACAAAAGCAGCGTCCTATCAGTTTATTCTTCAAGTAAGCGAAAGCCTCTTCTTGGAGTACTCCTACGTCCGTAGAGCAAGGTCTACAACTGGTTCGACAATCGAAAGACGGTAAAGACCAAACTGTAGGGATAACCGGGCAATCCCCACTGCTGAAAAGCAAAGCGCGTCAAGGCTGGTTATCCCTGCAGCATAAAAGCGCTAACGCGCTGATGTGTTTTATCTCGTAATGTTCGAAAGAACAGCTGGATAATTGATGGTCGTGGTGAAATCTCACAAAGTCAGGCCTCCCGCCTGAGCCAAGTTTCTGCTTAAGTGTGTAGGATAGTCCCGAGGCAATGAAGCGTGGTCGCCAGGTCACGTGGAGCCACTCTTGAAATAGGGACCATTTAAGCCGATTCAGGTATAGCGTCAATGTGAGAGACCTAAAGTGCCTGCCCTTGCCATCGCCTGGCGAGAAACGGATGCTTGTTTAATGATGCGGCTAGTCTGCACACTGACGAGCTAACAAAGGAATACTTTTGGTCAAAGACGTAACAACCTACATTTCGAGGGACCAACACTTAATCGTTATTCGGTTAAGTAAAAACGAATCGATTAATGATGGCCTGGTGAGCCATCAGATGCCTGCCCATAAAGAGGGTAAAAACCGAAGAGCGACGTGGGAGTGTTTGGAATTAATCCAGATGCATTGATCCGATCCTCGTAAGGAAGGCGACATTAGGTTGATGTAATGCGCGAATGTGGGTCACCGAAAGGTGATTGGAGGCAAAGCTGATCGTCAGGCTTAGGCTTGAGATGCGGCTTTCCATACGCTCGGTAGCCTCCAACCGAGTACTTGTTTCTTAACGGAAACATTTTATAACCCAGCAAGCTTTCGGTGGATTACTGGGAAACGGTCAAATAGATCAAGCTGTAATTGTTAGGAAGGGATATTTTGTCCGTATAGAACAGAGGATCACTCGAAAGAGCCCTCTGAATTCGATACCTTCCGATGATTACGAAACCGACTCCAATGAACTTCTCCAGAGGCAGTTGGATGATAAATGCGGTTCTAATAAAGTGACCCGTTACGGTGAAGGAAAAAGTTTTCCGCATTCACCCTAGCTGTGATTGGTCAAGCTGGAGGCCTGTGCTCTTCGAGAGAAGGGTTGATTTAAGTTAGTTAGGCCAGTGCGTGCCGCCGATCGATAGATGGCCATCCGCCCACCGCCTTCACTAGCAACCACAGGACGCGGGAGATAATCAAACCCCGTGTTTGCCCATGATCTGTGCATCGGCCTAAGCAACCCACAGCTGGAGGAGTATCCTTCGCTAAGGCTGGTCCTAGGAGATTCGTTTCCTAAGACATGGGTGGTTCCTAGTTTCCTTGGAAGAAAACCTAAAAACTAGTAGAGCTTAGTGAGCTGGTTAAAAACTAGCAAAACCACGTTCTCGGAAGAAATGCCGAGTATCGCTAAAAGGTACGGATCAATTGCAGGCGTGTTGGTGAGAAGCCGAACATACTGAACTATCGCATCCAACAGTTTGTCTTCTGGGGGTTCCTGGGAGATTGATGAAAATCCTTCTGCTGGTTCGCCGGCGGAAGAAGCTCGCGCCATAAAAGTCTGATACGTACTGGGATTAATGACTTGCCATAGGCCATCTGTGTTAAAGACCTGTCGGAGGGGTAAGATGGATAAACCGACTTCGTTTTCATAAAGGATCGACTATGTCGTATTCAATCTCAACTTGGGACGCTCTTGCGAATGCACGGGCGGAGCCCTTGTTCCCGCTTCAGCCTGAACATGTCGTCGGCCGGCTGTTTTTTGACCCAGGCTATGGGTTTCGAGTAGTATCTCAACAGAAAGAAAAGGAAGAAAAGATGTCTCTCTCAATCAACAAAGAACTGATTGAACATTTGACCGCCTTGCGCGGCGATGGCGTCAAAGACGAATTCACCAAGGTCATGGCCTTGGGCAACAGCGAGCTGTCTGCCGCACTCAAGCGCGTCATGGACGAGCGCCGCAGTACTTCTTTGCAAATGGTGGCACTGCAAATCGCAGAACTGCTCGAGCTGGCTGAAAAGCGCAAGAAGGAAGCTGTCGAGCACATTCGCCATCTTCGCCGCCAGCTGGCTTCTGCCAAGAGCCACTTGGATAACATCCTGGCAGCCGAGGAAGAAGCCAAGGCCAACAACTTCATTCCTTTGCTCAAGGTGGCCAACCCTGCAGTGGTGACCTCCGGCTTGCTGGATGACATCCCTGACGCTGTGCAGAACACTGTTCGCGCACGCAAGGTGGCTGCCAAGAAGGCTGAGAAGAACTAAGTTTGGGCGCTAGGTACAACCTTGTGTGGGTCAAGGTCAGCCGGGGGAACCTCCTGGCTGCTACGCTTAAAATCAAACTTAGCTCAACGATCGGGCTAGCCTACACCCGTTCCTTAGTGACAAACGGCTAAAACTGTGCAGCACCAACATAATGACTCTAGGGTATTTACTTTTGCCTTGAAGTTATTTGGTAGCCTACATCGGTTGGCTTGAATAATCGGAGCCCATAAACCCCTATTACTCTTTCTATTCTAAAACAGAATAGTCTTAGTTGTAGGCAGAGGCAATTACTCAAGCGTCAGAAATGACAGCATATAGAGACTGGGGAAACCCAGTCTCTTATGTCCTTCTTTTCTTTTTTTGGTTTAGAATGTTTCAGCCACATATTACTAAGCTGAGTAGGAATACCTGATTTAATAGAGGAAAAAGGAACATGAGTGCATTTGGTTGGATACCAAAAGACGAAGTCGTTGAAGCCATCGAACGATTAGCTGAAGAAGAAGCCCTGCTGGGTAGATCTCCACGAGAAATCGTGGAGTCGATCATGGACGCTACGACATGTGGAATTAATCAAGCTTTACTTAAGCTGAAAGACCAGAAAGTGGATTCGAAATGACCTCAGAAAGAA
>JADKJE010000022.1 GCA_016722515.1 Alphaproteobacteria bacterium | reverse complement strand
GTAACCGTGAATTCCCAACACCGAAGGGAATAACGGTGGCTCCGGTTTGCTCAAGGCAGAGGTGATCCGTCAGTCCCCCGGACCACATGCAGTAGTTAAGGCAGTGGATAATGGTATCAGTTGGCTTAACACCAGCGCAAACGAAGGCTCGTGCGCCGGCCTCAAGAGTCTGGACAACATCCTCTAATGTAAGAGTAATGAAAAGTGGGCGCGATGTCGTACCCGAAGTGCGGTGGATTCGGCAAAGGTCCTCTTGGCTTACGGCAAGCAGACTGCCATAGGGTGGATGTGCCGCCTGATCAGCCAGAATATCCACCTTGCTTACAACAGGTAGGCGACTCAGGTCGAAGTCTACCGTGAGTTCGGATGACTCAACGCCTGCAGCAGTAAAGCGCTCTCGCCAAAATGGGCTTCGTTCAAAAGCATGACGCAAGGCTAAGGCAAGCCGAGGCCGTACGAACTCACGTTCGAGATTCAATGGCGGCATGGTTTCAACCGCCTGGTTCCACATCGATCGAGGCCTGCTCATCGCCTCTGGCCCTGATCAGGCATGACCCAGCGGATTGCCTCAAAGGCTTCAGCGTATTCAGCGCCGATCTGGACACCACGCGTGCGGGCTAAGGCGCGAATAAACCCCTCATCGACATAACTCCGACCTAACTGAGAGATGTAGCACTGAACTGCTTCAATTTTCGACGCAACATGATGGGGTTCAAGGAAAAAGAATGCGTTAGTCGTGAATGTTAGATTGTTCCACGGTACCTCGTACCCGAACATTGTGGTGCGCTTAAAGGCTCGGAACCCTTCATGGGCAACGACTTGATGATCTTGGTGTGTGTCTGAGGTTGATGGAAGGAAAACGCAATCTGGGGCATAGTCCCTTGCAAGATCGATAAATATTTGTAAAATCTCCTGACGCACTTCTGGAAACTTGCGAACCGGAAAACGATGGACAAACAGATGATCTTCTGGAATTCCAAGAGAATGCGTTGCTTCGCGAACTTCGCGAAGTGTGGTCTCGGGATCCATCCCGGTAGGAATGGATTCCTCTGCGGTCGACAGCGCGACATAGGCCACTTCAGCACCCTGGGATACGAGCCTGGCTATTGTCCCACCACAGCCGAATTCGCCATCGTCAGTGTGTGGCGCGAGCACCAGCACTCTTGAAAAAGTCATAAACAATCCCCTCTACATGTCCCATAATTTTGATAAATTTATCAACATTATTGATGCACGCATTCAAAATGATTCAAAATTTCATTCTGAATGCCGATTAAATCTTAGAAGCTAGGGTGACGATGAAAATTCGCAATCGATTCCCCGGCAACGATGGTTGGAGCGCTGATGGTCTGATGGGGTGTGTGATTGGTGTCGGGCCGTGGTACAGGGCCTGTACAACTCTATCCGACTGGAGCAACGGAAGTAGGTCCGAGTAAATAGTGCGAATTCTCTTGGTTCCTAGGAGGGACCACCAGCCCAGGGTTAGTACAACTGAATCTTCGAAGGGCCCATACCCTTGGCCAGGTCCAAGAGAAGGGTATTGCCAGCGAAATATTCCATTGCGACCATCCATGAAATTTTTCAAGCGCCAGGTTGGAAAGTCCTTTGAGGGCGGTTCGGCGACATGGACAAAAAATTGAATCTCAAGCCCTTTTACTAGCTGATCATAGAAACGAAACTCTGGCTCTGCAAAAGAATAGGCTCTCCGAAGGCTAGTGAGGAGTGCCGGAAACCGCGAGAAGTGGGCAGAGTCCCAGGCAATGTCCGGGACCGGGCAAGGCGACATGCCAGGGGTCTTCGCCGCCTGGCCGGCATAGAGGTAGTCTGGATGGTCACTCCAGTAACCCGGTTGGAGGAGCCAACCTCCATCTACTTGCCAGCTTACCTCCTGTGCGAATATCCGCTTCGCCACTCCAAGGGCATCGCCTACTTCTTTTTTCTCGTTTATTAGGCCGGTGTTTGCAATGCGTCGGAGGTTTGCTGCCAGGCCCAAGGGGTAGAAGTCTTGATCAATCAATACCTGGTAGTAGCGCCAGGGCGTTTTCGGATGACTGAGCTTCCAGAGAATCCGGGCCCGAATTCCATTGAAGGGCGTGTGGGCCCACTCCCAAGCAGGCGCGGAAGCCCAACTGGTTTCAAACATACTCTCCAACAAACCAAGTAGACCCTTCGGAATCAGATCCTTCCGCCCATGCTCCGATGCCTCCGCGGCAAAGTAGCTCGCAACAAAAAGATATTGAAGGCGGGGTAGGTCCCCAGAGGCAAGGCCATCTGCCTCAGCGACAAAGCGACTGAAGTGTGAAGCAAGCTCATCTTGCCAACCGACCATCCCTAGTGAGAATGCCGCATGAATAGGAATAAGTAGTGAGTGAGCGGCATCGTAGGCTTGCGAATCGGTCCAAAGGGGTCTTTGGAGGTAGGGGCTCATGACGGCATGCCATTCGGTTTTAATTGGTACCTGGGCTCCCGAGAGCGTGTGAGCGCAAATAGTCAGACCAGCCATCAACCGATTCAAGAAGGTTATACTCCGCGTGGCCGACATCGCATTCTCCAACCGTCTAGCAGGCATAAGGAATTGGGCACATGGGGCTCAAAGTCACGTTGCGGTCTAATCGAAAATTTTTTTAGTGAGTGCCCTGAGGAATCTTACTTATTAAGTTCTTCTACAAATGAGACCAGCCTTCTAGCCTCATCCTCCCAAGAATATTTTGCCAGAACCACTTCTCGGCACCTTTGGCCCATCTCTTGGGCTAATTCGGGGTTATCGCAAAGCCAACGGACGGCCCCGGCGATCGCGAGTGGGTCCATTGGATCCACAAAAATTCCGTACTTCCCATTGCCAGCCAACTGGCGCCAGAGAGGAAAATCGGAAATTATCACCGGTAATCCTGCACTCCAATACTCAAAAAGCTTGGTGGGATATGCTTCCGTATATTTGGGTGTAGGGTGCAACACCGCCATACCAGCAAGACTTTCAGCGAGCACCCTTTGGACTCCATCTCTATCCAGCACCCCAAGATAATGAATTCGGGCCGAGCTAGGCATGCCCTGAATTTCTTTCCAGAGCAATTCATCCTCGAACTCTCCTGCCAAGACCAAGTCAATGCCCTCTGGGAAATCAACAACTGCCTTGGCTAACTCCACGATTCCACGCGCTCTGCTTAACGCTCCTATATAACAAACAGAGTGGAACGGGCCCCTTCGTGGGTTGACAGCACGCATCGATATTTCATTTATAATTGGAAAATTTTTTACCTCTACTGTGCGGGGGTGAAATGAACGTAACCAATCCGCAATTAAGGGTTCAGCACCAATTAATCCTGAAAAGCAAGGAAGGCATAACTTCAGGAATTTTTGCACCATTATTCCCACGATAGGACGCGTCCAGGTCGGAAGATAAGGTTTATGAAGAACTTGCTTGGGGAGATCTTCGTGGGCATCGAAGACCACTCTCGACCCCCAAGCCCTCAAGACCAACCCCACGCCAATTAATTCTGGGTCGTGCAAATGATAGAGGTCTGCATGGACCCGTCGGGCCTCACGATAGACCCGCCAGGTAGTGAAAAACATACGTGAAATCCGCCCCCGACAACGGGGGACCGAACGAATTTCGACTTCTTTAATTCTTTCGATTGGCAGACCATCCGCCACGATTAACGTGATCTGGTGGCCAACCTGGGCCAACGAGACGCATTCTTTGTGGAAGATTCGGGTGTCGTGGCGGGCGTGGACAGAACTAAGGTGGCAAATGTGCATAAAATTCGACCTTCTTCGAACCCGAAAGTGGTGGGAAAATCCAGATGACAACCATTATCAAGAGGAGTCCGTGGGTCAGCAATGAGGTAAACAGAGCCGAATCAGCCATTGCCCAAGCGGCTGGAATTATCAATAAGACAGCAATCCGAGCTTCGACTTGTTCCGCCAAACAATCCACGACCCAAAAGACAGCTCCGAAAATTATTGAATGTAGCATAATACCAAGATGTCCAAGGTTTGCATATGCATCAGCCCATATGTTGGCATTGGCAGACATGTCACTATTCCCAAAATATTGTTTCCCGATTAAGAAGGGCGGACTCACAGAATTGGTCGAATCAATAATTCCATGCATGAAGCTGTGAGAATAATAAACGAATGGATGAGAATTAAAGTAATCAAAATAGAACCCTGTCAGTAGCCCAGGCGTAATAATAGGGCGTCGCAAGAGTAGGGATGACGCAATGCTGGTTTCGTAGTATATATCGACTCCGATCAGAGTGATTACCAATGTCATTAATCCCGCTAACATCAACAATCCTAATGGCCATTTCGAATATTGAATTACCCAATTTATACCAATTATCAAGGGGATAACTATTAGCATTGATTTTTGCCCCCCTTGCATAAACATGAACAACTGCCCTAATAATCCTAATAGAAATAAAACCCAGCGATGGCGTACCAGTCCATACACCAGCAAGCACGGATTCACCACCTTTGCCGCCCATGAGATTAAATAGACAGCCACTCCTACAGAGGCCGCCGCTTGGCGTTGATCCTGCCGCAGTACATAGAGGTCACCTAATGTGGGAAATTGAAATCGTGCTCCCATGCTTACAACAAGAATGCTATATAAAATTATTGAGCCTATGACCATCAAAAATAAAAACCCCCCTCTAGTCATTCTAGGCGCATAAAATCTAACCAATGGCAAACGAGTAAAAAGGGCAATTATCATCATTCCTACAAATAAACTTAATTGTAAAGGGAGCAATGTTGGATACGACCATGGGTGGGACAGTAGTGGAATGAGTATCGATGAAACATAC
>JADKJE010000021.1 GCA_016722515.1 Alphaproteobacteria bacterium | reverse complement strand
AGGGACAGCGAGTAATGGAGCATAAATCGGTTTCTCAGAATCGTCCGAATCATAAAATTCAAGAAATCCGAAAATAAGGAACAGCATATTTGTGCTGGTTTCCTCGATTACTGTACGGGCCTCGCTTGCAATTTTGCGGCATATTTTATCGAGGTCTTGGGGATAAAAAAGGGCTTGTAAGTTCGACAAGCGCTTATGGGTACTGGGGGCGCATGATTCGGGTGGAAAATCAATTTCGACATCTATACCAAGTGATTCAGCAATGCCTTTTACATCGGGTTTTTTCTGTATATAGCTACCGGCAGGAGGGTCTTGAATGAAGCTAATACCAATGGGCTTACTTTCGGTAAGTCGATTGAAAATGAGATTTAGATTCGGAGAATTGACAAATTGAATTGATTTGCCTTTTGGGTATCTGTAGCTGATAAGACGGTTTTTCGATGAAATATCAAGTAGTTTTGTGCGAAGTCTTTGTAGCGCTTGCTCTATCGGCACTTGGCCATTGAAAAGGTCATTAGTAGGTGCGGGAATAAATACGGCATCATCGTAGCCATTTACTTCTATTGCATTATCGACATATCCTGTGTCTTGTAGATCTATCGGCATGTGGGCCTCGAGTAACAAAAAATTTAAGATTCTTATCGTCTATTGGGGCCAACGGCTTGGGAAATGACCCGCCCGCTCGGTCTATTTGGGTGGTCGGTGTCCCTTTTCCTGGTTGGGAACTTCTATTTCTGTCGTTTACAATTTTTGTTAAAAGTTTAAGTTTGGCACCGTCAAATCATACTGGTTTGATTTTATGCTGAAAACCACATCTGCAATGCGACTCATTGAGCATTATTCGTATATGTAAGAGATCCATTACAGTTGTAACCCACTTTTTAAGTTCCAGTCCCGTTCCAGCATAGTTCCAGTATGAAGGATGACCTCCCCCATCTAGCAACCTATACAAAGGTTATTTAGACGGTACTGGTGGAAATATATGTGTTTACTTAGCATGATACTGGATTAATTAACACCGGAAACCTTCTTAATTAAAGGTGAATTTGTACTGGTTTGAGGGGAGCACCCGAGGGGGCGGACGGGAAGCAGGCTGGCTCGGAGGTGGGCGCGTCCTGAGTGCGCGAAGGGTGAAGCCCGCATTCCGTGCCAGGCTGCTGGGAGGGCGGGGGTATCTACTCCATCGGGAGCACGTCTTACACAGGATATGCGTGAGTCCATTGTGGCCGTTGACCGCAATCGCCTTTACATGGCGGGCAGCGTCTTGTGCCACAATGAGATGAACCAATGGAGGGTCGGCCAGCAGCAACAACTCCACCTAAGAGCGTCCTTCCCCTCTTTGGGAGTTACTTGTCGGGGGGGATGCCTAGGATGGGGTGTGTCCAGAGAGGGGAAGGAGCGGCGGGGGGTGTTGGCATAGCCTGTGTTGTGCTCCCTACTGACCGGCTTCAAATCTTATGATCTGGATTACTGATAGGGTTAATTGTGCGCCTTGTTGCACATAACCTGACTGCCTCAGTTTCTGCGAAACAATTCGGAAGCCTCATCCCCGATTTGTGAAGCGTCTGTAAGTTTGTATGAGCATGACACTGCTGGAATGGAACGGAGGGATTCTGACACGGCTTATTCCTCGTGACGGGTGCCCGAAGTGGAATGGAATGCAGTGTGATGCGAATGTCTTTCATCTCTTGAATCTAGCTTGGCGGAAGAAGACGGACAGCTTCACCGTCTAGCTGATGGAGCGGTCTTCCCAGAGAATATATAAAATATAGGCACGAGATAAAGCTCCCATATAATTCATCAGGCATAGCTGAGTATAGGGCCAAAGCCGTTTGCCTCTTGTAGGTAGCCATACAGAAGCAGAGTATCGTCGATAATGCAGACGAATGTATCATTATCCACCTACAGGTTTGACTGAGAAGAAAGGCGGCAAGGTGTTACCCTTGCCGCCCTGTGATAACTTCTCTAACGCTATATCTGGCTTAACCTGCCAGACCTCAACAGTCTCGCGTTTGATGGTAAGTGATTTTACTTTTTAGGATTCCTTATGTTTTTTATAATGATTCCTCCCATGGCTCATCAGATACCTTCGATCCTGTTTATCCGCCTTCACGGCAGGCGTGCGCCAGCCAGAAGGCTCCTAAACAGTCACTACGGTATCTGCTTTGCCATGGGTTCCAGATACCAACGTACTCAATTCTTCTAATTCTTGAACTACTAGTACCATGTCGTTTTCTGCCCTGCACGTATCCAAAATTGCCCTAGATTCAGCAATTGAAGATGCGAGGCAATTAGCATCGTGGCAGGCTACACCAATATTTGGATGCAAGTCTTCGAGGGACAGGTCTGCTGCTGTGAAAGTTTACACATCCTCACTTAGCTCTTCAATATCTCGATAACACTGAGGAGGTGTTTTTGCGGTAACAGAGTAACAATCCAGTATTGATGGGGGTTCACACGTATTAATTGTGGTAACAAGATCATCTGTGTTACCTGAATAAATAGTCTGCAAATCCACTACTGACGGGGGTTGTGACGCTGTTACCGGAGAATTGGGGATACCAGGGATATAGCGAGAGCATGCTTCTGTAAACTGCACTTTTTCAAACCCTTTGAAGGTTTCACTACCGGCACGGAGTGTCTTGGAGTGAATTTTATACCCCTTCAGTATATCGGAAATTTGTTTTGGACTAATCTGGGAACCTTTATTATGCCCAGCCCACTGTTTTTCATTATCAGCGATAAGATGTTTAATTAGGTCTGTAGTGCTTATGCGGTTAATCTTTAGATTTCTGAACACTTCTTGAATATCCAACAGCAGTTCGACACCAATCGTTAGTGACTGTTCGCCACTTCCAGATATTTTGATAGCAGCAGCAGTCGCTATATTGAACCAATTGCCACCGGCAACAGTAGCAATGCTCAGGAGGGGTTCCCAATTGTCCTGCGCTCGGTCGCCTAAACTGGATGGTAAATTTGGACGTGCAAAACGAACACAGTCAGCATTATCTTCAGCAAAACGTGCGAGTTTTGAAGATAATTCCTGAAATAAGGCAGGGTCTGCATGACGAATTCTTTCAACTTTTTCTGTAGGCAGTTTGCGTCGTAGTTCAAGTATGATTGCTCTACTCATCAACGTGTCTGCAATATGCCCAATTCCAGACAATGCCTTAGCTGCCCATAGGTTAAACTTGGTAGGCGTGTGGTCCTCACCAACGCAACGGATTGTATAGGCACTATCTCGGGTGTGGCCACAATTTATCAGCCCTCGTAGCTCCTCATTATCCTTAAGACAAGCATCAGTTTCGTCAATTAGCAGCGTCGGCTTCCATAGATCGATACTCCTATATAGCGATGCAGGTGAAACACTTGATGATTGCAGAGGTTTGGGTACTAATCTCCCAATCAAGGTCAACAACAATGATTTTCCGCACTCCTTTTCAGGAGCTGTAATTACTGCTAGCGGTGCAACTTGCACAACATCCATGAACCAACACATTGCAATCCATAATGCCGCAGCAATCGCAGTGTGTTTTTCACAGATAATGAATCGGTTTATTGTAGCTACAATGGCTGTCAGTAAATCCGCACCGTCAACAGGGGTATTCCAGAGTTCTACTTCGGCAGATGCTGAAGTTACATCACAAGATTTTGCTGCTTGCTGTTTCCGTTCTTTTTTCACCTCTTCATCAAGAATTGCTTGGCGCACTCCATTTCAATGGCTGAGGCTTTTCTGACTTTGTCATATTCAATAGGTGAGAGTTCAGCTAACTGTTTGACCGTAAACGGAGGCGTTGCATCAATTACTGGGGTATGATCTGCTTCATCAGTTGTCGTTTGTGACCAATCCGCGCCATGATCTAATGAGCTATTAGCATTAATCAAACTACCATCAGGTGTCTGAGGAGGGAAAATATGACCCAGTTCTGTCGCTTTAGTCTCGAGTTCGGTTCTGTTGTAGGTTATGAGCGTATTTATCATTTTGTCCCCCTTATCCTGCGGAACAATGAGTCTCTCATCCTACTGAATACTTTTGCTTCAACAACAGCGCCTGTTTCGTAGGAGATCAATGCGGCACTGGCGTCAGCCACCTTGCTGAAACCGAATGAAGCCATGTGGCCATCAAATTCTAAAGCGGGTTCTTCTTTTGTAATTGCCCATATAAAGGCTGCTTTGTTTAGCTCTTGGATTCTTAGCATGGTCAGCTCCTCCCTGTGGTAGAAGGTTTGCCATCCGCCAGTTCTTCGACAAACTGGACAACCACGCACTCTACATAACGGCACGAACGATTGATCTTTTTGTAGGGTAGGGCGGCATAAGGCCCCTTGCCAAAACGCCCCATTGACAGAGCACCGCGTGTCGCTCCCGGCAGATAGAGCTGCACCACCTGCGTATCTGTCAACATTCTCTTTGACTGAGCTGCCATCTCCCATGGTAAGGGTACTGCGTCCAACATCTTCGCTTTTCGTTCCGACTTCTTTCTCTGCGCTGCTTCCATGACATGCTCCTTTTCGTGAGCAACAAAAAAACCCTGTACCAAATCACGGAACAAATAAATGTTCTGTAATTCAGTACAGGGTTTGAGTGGCCGAGCTCTATGAGTGTGAACTCACGTCAAAGCGCGGGGTCGTTTCCTGTCGCTGTGTTCTATTTATGTCGTCGAGTAGCCGAACTCCCGTGAGATTAGACTCATCAAAACTCGGGGTCGATTTCACTAAAAATTAAATTGGTTCAAACCTTACTTGTTTAACCACTCCATCTTGAATAAATAGATTCGCATTCCCTTTAAAAGTACTAAGCCCCTCAAATGCTCGGCAACAACGTCTTTTAAACAGATCCTTTTCTTCTTTGGGGAATTCCTTAGTACGGACACCACCTTGATCCATATAAA
>JADKJE010000020.1 GCA_016722515.1 Alphaproteobacteria bacterium | reverse complement strand
ATTCAACCGCAACGACATGGAAAACTATTTTGGGCATGATGAATCAGCGGGCACATACATTCTATGGAAATGGTTTATATATCCAATGTGCAAATGGAGGTTTATTAACGACATCAAGTGATCTTATAACATGGACTGCACGTGTTAGTGCAGTCCCACTTGTATCTTTTAATGCAGGTGCATATGGAGCCAGTGTGTATGTTATCGTTGGTAACACATCAACGACAGGCCGTATACAATCAAGCAGTGATGGGATTACGTGGACTGAACGGACATCCAATGCTGGTAACAATACTTTGCTTTATGTGATCTTTGCCGCGGGAACTATTAATCTTTTCATAGCGCCGGGAGCCGCAGGAACTGTTGTAACATCACCAGATGGTATTACGTGGACATCTCAAGTATCCAACCTCGGTGGTTCAAATGCCGGCATAGCTATTGCATTTGATGGAACCACCGTCGTTATTGTTGCGGCATTTGGTAAGATTTCAACATCGACTGATGGTATTACATGGACTGCACGCACAACCAATACAACTGTTAATTCACTAGCCGGTGTTGCATGGAATGGATCTATATTTTGCGCAATTGGTGCCAGTCTTTCTGTTTCTGTAATTACAAGTCCAGATGGTATTACATGGACAAAACAAGATCCTAAATTTCCGATTACAATTACATCAGGAATCCTGTGTTGGGTTACATCTGATTCTGCTGGGGTGTTTTTAATGTGTTACCAGAATAGCACTGCATTATATAGATCAACCGATGGTATCAATTGGACATCACAGGCATCATGGTTTGATTGCCAAACCGTCGACTATATGAACAGTAGATACATTTTGCAATGTTCAGATAATTCTATAATTACGTCAACAGATTGTATAACATGGCAAAAACCATCATTGCGATGCGGAAGTTTTAATTTCGGCAAGATATATTGGTTTAGTGCATTATCGAAATATTACATGAGTCAATCAAATCTTGGTGGAATAGTAACATCGACAGATGGCTCAACATTCGATGGATCAAAAAGCACATCAATAAATGATATTGTGTATAGTGTATCTCAAACGAAAATTGTTGGTGTAGGAACTAATGGTCTTATTGTTACCAGCACAGACTCAGGCGCATCGTTTCAAATTAATAACTCGTTATTTACCGGAGGTAATACGAGTTTGATACATAATTTGACGTCAATTGCATATAGTTCTTCACTCGATAGATTTGTTACTGTGTCAACATACAGTGGGATCTTTACATCACCAAATGGAACAACGTGGACACAACGAGCATACGCATCACCGGTTGGTGTTGTTTCGTTTAAAACAGTTATATATGTAGCAGCAAAATCTCTATTTGTTGCAGTTGGTAGTGGTGTTATCATAACATCACCTGATGGTATTACATGGACAGAAAGAATTTCCCTCGCAAATAGTAATGCAGGTTTCATTGACGTTAAATACAATACATCTCTTGATAGATTCATTGCATGTGGAACTGGCTGCCCAATTATGATTTCGACTAATGGCACAATATGGACACGAATATCAAATCCATCAGGCGGTATTAAAGTAGGATTTAGTTGTATATGTAATCTTGAAGCAGATGGATTCGTTTTGATCGGTGATTCTAAGGAACTTTCATTATATTCCACCGACACTATCACATGGTATCAACGATTCATACCGCGGGAAGCGTTTGGATCAATATCACTACCAAAATCTATTTATTCAACTATTGATTCATGTTCATTGTGGATCGGTGGTAGTAGTAGCGTCCCCGTAGTGCCTGGTAGTATTATTATAATGAAATCTACTGGTGTTTCTGACATAATTCCAATATCACCGGTCCCAGGAACGAATAGTCAATTTATTGCGATTGTTTATATTAGTGCTGATGATTCATATGTTTGCGCGGGAACTAATGGATTATTTTGCAAACTTAAGCGATCATATAATCGGTCAACACAATTTGCACTTCCTGTCTTACAAAATACATTAAGAATCACATAAATACAACACATTTATGTAAAAATACTTTTTTATGCAAAGTATAATGTCGATACAACAAGAATCATATGCGGCGAGGAATTTCCGAGTGCCCGGACAATTCCAAACCGACCCCAATGGAAATATGGTCAAAACATTCTCATATACAGGCGAATCGACGGCAGTAACTCTTAAAATCGGACTCCCACGTGTCGCCGCTGATGTTTCGTCGGTAATCATGAATGGATTGCATTTAACTATGATACGATCCGGCGGCGTTGGTGCACTAACATCGGCGGTCCCAACACTGTCAAAACAGTCACTGTCAACAACTCGTCGGAAACAAACACTAACGTTCCACTGACCGCCCCAACCCCCGCATATAATCTCAACAATGGCTCAACAATCAATCGCCCATACAGTGTCGTAACAACCCCAAGTGCCGACTCTGAAACATCAACGACAACAATAACATATCTCATCACGGCAAGTATGTTTTTACAAGTGCCGATACATGTATTAATATTATGATGAACCGTTTGCGGCGATATGTCGTGGCAGAAAAATAATAACACTTGCGAGACGAGCAATGATAGGACGGAGTGACACGAAGTGTCACGACGGTCCGTATTCATTGCCGAGTCGAGTGTGAGGGCAGAGTGGGCCGCGCTGCACCGCTGCGCGTTGCCCGCGATCCCAAACGCTGCTGCAGTGTGTGATAGACGAAGTTGAGGGTGTGTGAGCCGGGTGCGGCGGTCAACGCAGCGTTGCTGACGCGGCCCGCCTTGCAGCGAACACTCCAGAAACGAAGGCTATCACATACGAACTGCGGCGCCCGAACTGTGTAGTAAAAAAGGAGATTTGTAATGAAGTTGAGGGTGTGTGAGCGCAGCGAACACTTCCGAAACGAAGTTACAAATCTACTTATTTACGAAACTACTTATTTACGAAACTACTTATTTACGAAACTCTCAACAACTGTGAACAGTAGATAAAGTGACCATTGTCAGAGTAAATCGTCTCCGTCGTTCCATCAGCACGTGCAATATTGCAAACATCAGCACCGGTGATCGATGAATTGTGAACGTGCAAGAATCCGAACTTTTCACCACCGTGTGCTATCTCAACAAGAACTGGATACTCGTCGCTGATGATCTTGATCGCAAGTTTTACACCGCTATTAATACCATCTGTGTTGAAAACAGTTCCGACTGGATACCCTGTATATTCAGTAATACCCGCAATCGTGCCAATCGACATCTCCGGCACAGTGCACGAACTCAACAATCGCGATTCATTAGCATCACTATATGTTTTTTTATCACGCGTGCTGTAAACATTATTCTTCGCATCGATGATCAATACTTGTTTACCATACTGAACCTTGACAGTGTTTGCATTGAACTCCATACATCTGAACACTGCAGTATGAACCATTCCGCACATTGTGTAAACTCCAGTATAATACTTGCCTAATACATATTTTATCGCAGGCTCGACCGGCAAACCGAACACAATACCATCGGCAACAACACGCCCGGGAATTGTATATCGACTGATGGCCCCCTCAGGCTGCAGATATGTTATTTCTCTGACACATTTGAGGTCAGTGAAATACATCTCGTTAAAGAGACTGATCATATAGAACGCAGCGCCGATTCCCTCGCATTTGACGCTGTATTCACCAGAATTCAACGCCTGGCCACTAGGAACTGTTACTTTGTATACTTTGTTGAGTATTAATGTTTCTGTCATGTGTTGATGGTTTATATATGTTATAATCTCCATTTCAATTTGTTTGCGCTGACTCGCACTGGGTTCGCGTTGCGAACGCCAGGCTCGTTCAGCGCAAACGTAAAGAATGCGCAGCATCTTAATAATCAGTGACTTATATGAATGATTATCTCGGCGACTTATATGAATGATTATCTCGGCGACTTATATGAATGATTATCTCGGCGACTTGTTCTCCGAATAAAAAATAACACTTGCGAGACGAGCAATAATAGGACGGAGTGACACGAAGTGGCACGACGGTCCGTATTCATTGCCGAGTCGAGTGTGAGGGCAACGTTGCTGCAGTGTGTGATAGACGAAGTTGAGTGTGCATGAGCGCAGCGAAT
>JADKJE010000019.1 GCA_016722515.1 Alphaproteobacteria bacterium | reverse complement strand
TGCATCTGGTCGCGCAAAGCAGCTTCGATGAAACCGTCTACGACGCAGTGATTCATTTCAATCCATTTTATGCCCCACACAAAAATTCCAAAAATATTCTATACCTTCAGAACGCCTTTCCACCGGAACAATATGAGGGTGGAACCATCGGCGTTTTCAATAGGGCTCGTGCAAATTTTGACGGGTATATGTTCACCAGCGACACACTAATGAAGGCATGCGCCGATGGCGCTGTCGTGCCGTTCGCCACCGATCCAGAGATGTTTTACCCACAACCGGATGATCGTTATCGGCATACAGTCAGCATCGTAGGGAATGATATCCGGGGGCCGGTAGTCAACGAACGTTATTTCAGTCCCGCCCTTCCATTTGGACTTGCAATCTATAGCAAGACCGGTTGGGCAGGAAGACTTGGCGAAGCGTGGCGCGGCGGCCTGCCGCAGGAGGATTTGCCACGGTTGTATTCAAGCTCTATCGTCAATCTTAACGCCCATATTAGCGATCATCTGACCTGGCAAACCATCAATCTCCGGATTTTTGATGTTCTTGCCTGCGGCGGTTTTATCCTCTCAGATGATATGCCCGCCCTGCGTGAGGTTTTCGGTGATGCCATTTGTTATACCGACGGTTACGAAGAAGAATGGGCAAAACTGGTTTGTTATATTTCAGACACTCAAAAACGGCAGGCCTGTGCCGAAGCAGGACGAAAGATCGTTTTGAGCGGCCATACCTATGCTCATCGCGCGGCAGTCATTATGCAGTATTTGAAGGAGACTCTTTGATGGATGTACTCTTCGTAAATGCCCCTAACGTACGTTGGACGCATGGTCATATCCGCTTCGGTTGTCGTTCCGGATCCCGTTGGCCCTGGACTTCTGTTGACAACCCGACAGATTACGCCCCGTTCCCCTTTTTTATGGCACACGCGACATCTTATCTTAAATCAAAGGGTGTAAATGCCGGTCTATATGATGCTGTTGTCCGCAGAGAGTTCGACTATGGACCTGCAATTGAATATATTATCGGAAGAAAACCTACTATCGTTGTAATCGAGACATCAACACCGACAATTGACATCGATCTTATTATGGCGCGACGATGTGCTCTCTTTTCGGAAGTAGCGCTATCGGGGCCGCATGCCACCATCTTCGCCGAGGAGTTAAGCAAACTCTCATATATTTCTTATGTTCTGAAGGGAGAATATGAGCTGTCATCATACGATATGTGGTCAAGCAGGCGCAAAGGTGTTTATGAGTGCTGCCCGGTAGAAGATATTGATACAGCCCCATATCCTTATCGCGACCCAGAAGTAATCAACAACTACTGGGACCCCTCCCCAATACCTATTCCACGCCCGCAACTTCAGGTTTATGCCAGCAGGGGATGCCCTTATCAATGCACCTACTGCATGTGGCCAAGTGTAATGTACGCTAAAACTTTTCGCCCTCGAAATCCATTAAGCGTCGCCGCTGAAATAAAATTTTGCCTAGAACGATTCAACAGTAAAAGCATTTTTTTTGATGATGACACTTTCAACATTGGCACAGAACGAATTTCGTCACTTTGCGATGAACTTCAAGTTATTGGCCTTCCCTGGACGATGATGGGTAGGCTTGATACCTCTCCGAAATGGCTGTTCGATAAAATGGTCGATAGTGGTTGTGCGGGCATGCGATTCGGAGTGGAGACATTTTGTGCACATATCCAAAAGCGAATCAAGAAAATGCTGGATGTTGATAAGGCAATCAACATGCTGGAATATTTAAAGGTAAAACATCCACATCTACCGATCCATATCACTACCATGTGCAATTTGCCGGGCGAGACAAGTCAAGACAGGGATTTTAGCAACGCTATAGTGGAAAAACTGGGATTTGATAATTCAGGTCGTATCCATAACCACCAACTCTCAAGCTGTGTCCCTTTTCCCGGCACTGATCTATATAAACAATTGGACTCCATGGGGTTCGGAAAGCAACTGCTTGATTTTTATGCATATGATGGAAGTCAGTCCAATGAAAGTGAAATATCCAAAGCAATTGTTTCGCTCGGAAGGAATGCCCGTGAATATACTCATTGATGCATCTATTTTCCAATTTTCGTACGAATCAGACATAACAAAATACTGGGAAATTATTATTTCCAGACTACCAGTTATAATGCCAACAGATACTTTTTTTATCCTGTGGCGCTCAACGCAATCGTTTACAGGGACTATCGAACAAAATGTCAATATACTTGCGGCCCCACCCGCTGACTATGACGCAATAGGCTGTGATCATCAGCGACTTTCCGGGTTATGCAACCACTTGGATATTGATGTTTTTCTGGGTAGTCTTTACACTTCCCCCCCTCCTCCTGTTTCGTCCCTTCTTTTTGTCTATGACATGAATTCCGAGCTGTTTCCTACACAACAGAGGGGCGATGATCCCATAGTTCTTGCAAAGAAATATTCTATCAAGACATCCAGTCGATTTGTGGTTTTCAATCATAAGGATGCGGATAATCTTTCCGCCTTCCATGACGTAGGAATGGAACGGATTGTGGTTCTTTCATGCCCGGCTCTAACAGAAGGTCCGGAAACTGACGTGACTGCCTGGGATGCCCACCTCCACACGCTGTCCACAGAAATCGTGCATGTTTCTAGGGCTGAACGTACCCTTCAGGAGCAAAGTACCGCATGTGAGGCGCATGTAGCCCTGCTGGCCCAATCCGACCATCATCATGCGCTTAATCTTACCCAACTGAGTATTGAGATGCTCAAGAACGGGCACCATGTGAACGCACTACATGGTTTCAATCATCTTGATCTGATGCTCCAGAATGTCAGTTCGAGATCATTTGATCATGCACATGCCCTGAATGCGCCATCGGGTCCCTTAATCCCGGATCTGCATTATGTCAAGGCGTACGCATATTTCATGGATGGCAGAAACAGTGAAGCCGAATGCTCAGCACTATAGCAGTTGTAGGTATCACCCGATCACGACGGAGCTAGAAAGGTACTTGAAGCTATGGGAATTACACCGCCTGATTCAGTGGAAATAATTACTCCGAAAAGAGCGCCGAGCGAACTGGACAACATCATTGCTCCTGAGATAAAGAATGACGAACTTTATGACTACATCACACAACTGTCCCAAGAAGAAAACATATCAACAATACTCGAGATCGGATCGTCAGCCGGGGGAGGGAGCACGGAAGCATTTGTACATGGTATTCAGCAGAACCCCAACAACCCGAGACTATTTTGCATGGAAGTCTCTCCCACGCTTCGAGGCACTCCAGGAACGATATGCCGACAAGGCCTTTGTCAACTGTTGCAATACGTCTTCCGTTCCAATTTCCAGGTTCCCGTCTGTTCAAACAATAGAAAGTTTTTATCGCTCACAACAGTCCGGCCTGAATCAGTATCCTCTGACACAGGTCCTTGGCTGGCTTGATCAGGACCTTGAATATGTGCGTAGTTCGGGATGCGATGAAAGCGGTATTGCCCGTATCCGTCGAGAAAACAGCGTCGACCTGTTTGATATGGTGCTGATCGATGGATCCGAATTTACCGGCACGGCAGAACTTGATGAAGTGTATGGAGCAAAATGGCTATTGCTCGACGATATAAACACCTACAAAAACTTCGAGAACCATCAGAGGTTGAATCAAGATGATTCGTATGAACTTCTGGTTGAGAACCGGCACTTGAGAAACGGGTATTCGATATTCAGACGCAAGGAAACCGCTTCGATAAAAGTACAATATTCTCAACAACAGATTGACCAGGGATGCCGAGGATATTCCGACAGCAAACATTGGCGGTTTTTTGAAACGATTCTGAAGAACCCGGCGATTAAAAATATCTGTATATTAGGTGTCTATTTTGGAAGGGATATCGGATACCTTGCCGGAATTCTCAGAAATCTGGGACGGTACGACTGCACAATTACTGGTGTTGATAAATTTGAAGATGCATTTTGCGACGACTGGGAAGACGGTAAAGAGGGCTTACCTGGGAGGAGGCCGGGTTCGGCCCTTCACCTACCGTGGAAAAAGCACGTGCAAATATCACTCAACTCGGGTTGTCGAACTGCGTAAAGATCATTAAAGAAAAAGACGAGGTTTTTCTCAAAAACTGCACTGAAATGTTTGATTTTATCTATATCGATACATCTCACGATTATGATAGTGTAAAAAAACTAATCGCCCTAGCCGTGGGTCTTTTGAGCCCAATGGGTGTTGTAGGTGGTGATGATTTTTCTGATGAAGGTACATGGGGTGTTAAAAGTGCCGTAAATGATTCTTTCACTCAATATGATCTCCATGAAGAATGGCTATGGCTTGGTAAAGCGGAACATTTCAGAACATCTCACATGGTAACTACGAAGAATATCCCACCAGAACTACCCATTCATTTTTTTACCATCGTCCTAAACGGTATGCCGTTTATCAAGTATCATTTCGATATCCTGCAACAACTGCCATTCAAGTGGCATTGGCATATAGTAGAAGGTGTTGCAGATCTCGTACATGATACAGCTTGGTCGAAACAGCTTGGCGGGCAGATCAGCAATGAATTCCACCATCTGGGTCTAAGCATCGATGGTACGACTGATTACCTCGATCGATTGAAACAGAGATTCCCAGATCAAATAACTGTCTATCGCAAGCCAAAAGGAAGCTATTGGGACGGGAAACTGGAGATGGTAAATGCTCCGCTTTCCTCTATCAAAGAAGAGTGCCTGCTGTGGCAGATTGATGTTGATGAATATTGGACAGTTGAACAGATCGAAACTGCAAGAAGAATGTTTTCCCGGCAGCCTGAAAAAACAGCTGCGTACTACTGGTGCCATTTCTTCGTTGGTAAAG
>JADKJE010000018.1 GCA_016722515.1 Alphaproteobacteria bacterium | reverse complement strand
TCGCCAGTTGGGGGAATAGGAACTCTACCGCTTTTTTAGCCCCTATACCACCATATTTCAAAGCACCACCTACGGCCCTTATGATGGGGATTGCCATGGCCACATTAACACCCAGATTGGCCAAATCACGCGCCAATTGCTGGTTGGGGGTGACTTCTTCGGCTAAGAACAGGCGCCCCAAATTATCCAATTTTTCATCCGGGCGGAAGGAACGCAGGCTGTTCAGCGCCTCTTTGAATTGCGGGTAGGAAAGCTGACTGGAATGATAGGCTTTAATGGTTTGTTGGATGGTATAATAGAGCAGGTCATTCGAGCGGATGCTGCCGAAAGCCCCGGCATTGGGGTCTGGGCTGATTTCGGGTTTATTTAAGTCCTGCATGCCATACAAGGTAGCTAAGTAAGTCAAGGACTCCCCATCCATCTCTTTGCCTTCATAGCCTTTGATCGGCAGTTTCAGGACTTCATCCATCCGGGTGATGGCTTGGCCTTGTGCTAATTGCTCGAGTGAAAGGCTTAAATATGGTCAATGACCAAGTCATTGACACCCGGGTCCTATAATTGCCCATATTCATCAAACGCTAGGGGAAATGCGGGGTAGTTTTGCAGAAGTCGGGTGGCAGCTTGCCTGCCTTCATGGATTCTATGATGCCGAACGCCATGTCGATATCAGGGGTTTCGGAATGACGGCTGGCATGGGCCAAGGTTGGGGACTTAAACACGGATTCCCGGGGTGGTTCAAAGCCTAAGCGTTGCCGCACTTGTTCCTGGGTTAAAGAAATAATGCGGAGGTTTTGGGGAACGTTGTTCTTCGGGTCAGCCGAGAGTTGGGCGAGTGTATCGCGCCGTGCTTGGATCAAGGGTTGCAGCCTGGCTTGCCATCTGATCGGGATGATGGGCGGCTTGGTATTCTAAGGTTTGAAGGTCAGCTTGGATTTGCCGCAGGGCGATGATCCGCTGGGCGGTTTGCTGCCCCAAGATGGCAGGGTCTTGGCTGGTAGGCATAGGCGGCAAGGCTGGGGAAGTGAGGAGGTAATAGAGGCGGTTGTGGGGATCAGCTGCCCCGCCTAATTGCCAATCGGGCAAGAGGGTGGAGGCTGCAACATTATGGGCCAACACCTCATCCGGCAATTGGGCAGCTAGGGAGGGATTGTCTTGCCAAACATCTGCCAGGCGTTGGCTGAACTTCAAGCCATCGCGGCCATGGATCAAACGGCTTAAGGCAGGTTTGGCGGATTTGGGGACAATCCTGGTTAAGCGGAAGAGATCAGGTAAGGTACCGGATAATTGTGGATCACTGTCTTTGCCATGATTAAGGAGGAAATGGTAATCAGCCGCTTGTTGATCATCTGGGTGATGGGGATCAAGGGGTTGATCCTTAAACCCCTGCTGGATACGGTTCAAATAAGCTTGATGTTTGGCGCTTTGCTGAACCGCATGGGCGCTTAATTGTGACAATAGATTGAGGGTGTGTTTGGGTAAGGCCTGGGTAACTTCCAGATCAGCCAGCTCAGAGGGGGGGTAATTGCCCGGCCTTGCCCAGATAATCATAGGAGCGGGTGAACCAGGTCTTGAGGTGGTTGCCGGTCTGTTGCAAGAGGGCTTGTTGCTGTTGGCGTTGGTGATCGAGCGGCAGGGAATGTAGGCGACGCTCGGCCCGTTGCTCAAGTCTTTGGCGGTCTTGTGGGTTTAAGCCCACCAGCAAGGGATTGGTATGCAAGGCTTGGGCGATGCTATGGGGGGCTTTGTTCAATAACAGGTTAGCCTGGTCTTGGCCTAAGGAACGTGTAAAGTCATCCCCCAACCGTTCGGCATCCTCCCCTGGGATAATCCCCTCATCCCGTGCTTCTTGCAACAGTTGCAATCCCTTATGCAAATGCCAGGCTTGTTGCTGGGGCAGGGTTGCTGATAAGGCCAAGGCTTGATGTTTTTGCAGTGATTTGGGCAAATTGCTGGCGGCGGTTTGGTTCAGGGTGGCAGCATCCTGTGCTTGTTTCTGCAAGGCCAAGCTGTGATTTAACAAATCCGCATCCTCGAGCACCTGGTCGGGTAGATATTTGGTACCCGTCAGTTTCTTGCCCTGCATCAGGCTATCCAGCATCCAGGCATGGGCGTTGATCAAGGTTGCGGCAGGCTTGGGGGTTAAGGCGGGCAAGGGGGAATGCAGCGTGAAATCATCCATGCCCCCTCATCCATCCCCCATCAAAGCCGGTATGGCCCACCCCGGCATACGCCCCACCCGCTATGAGGGTGATGCCATTTGAGTTAAAGGGTGAATCTTTATCCTCCCCCCAGCCTTTATGCGCCGGATCATCTTGATCCCCGTGTTTAAGTTTAACAGCTTCCTTAAACTCACCCATCCTTACCTCCCATACTGGTTGAAAATACTTGAATAGGACTGCCATTGAAATCAACATACGTTCATTATATGTTCTTTTGATGACTGCAATAACCCCCAGGGAAAATTACCCTTCTTGTCACATTAGTAATATGGGATTATATAAAGGCTGTTTTATGATGTTGACTTGTTGATGATCCCACCATAACCCTTTATCATTCATCACGCAAGATACGGCATGTTTTTTAAACCCCGGTTTCTTGGTAAAAAGCCTGCTTAAGCCACTGATCAGATCAAAATAAAGGGAGGGATCTGCTATACCGCTTAGGGGTTTATACGGGCAGGCGGATATGAATGCGTAAACCCTTATGGGGTGAGTCATGCAGTTCTAATTGGCCGCCATGGTTGCGAATAATATCGCGTGCAATGGTTAGACCCAGGCCCATATGCGGTGGTTCGCCCTCAGGTTCTGTTTGCTGTAGGCGGAAAAAGGGCTTGAACACATTTTGCCGCTGGTCTTTGGGGATACCTGGGCCGTCATCATCAATGATCACATGGATCATCTGCCGGTGCTGATAGGCTTGCAGCCAAATATGGTTGCCGTAACGCTGAGCGTTTTCGAGCAAATTGCTCAGGCAACGCCTGAGGGCATCCGGTCGCAAGGGTAAAACGAGATTGTCCGCGATATTGGTAAAGAGCGAGGCCTGCTGGCGCCTGGCGTTTGCCGCCACGCTTTCAATTAAGCGGCTGAAATTGATCAAGCGAGGTACTTCGGTGCCTTCACCGCGAGCAAAGGCCAAATAACCATCAATCATGCGCGACATTTCATCTATATCTTGCAGTAAGGCTGTACTCTGTGGACTTTCAGCCATCAAAGCTAATTGCAAACGCATGCGGGTGAGGGGGTGCGTAGGTCATGGGAAACTCCCGCTAGCATATCAGTGCGTTGGCTGATTTGCCGTTGGATCCGCTCGCGCATGCGGCGGAAAGCAATGCCTACTTGCTGTACTTCGCTGGCACCTTCCGGTTTAAAATCCAGCATGTCGCGGCCTTTGCCAAATTCTTCGGCCACTTGGGCCAGTTTTTTAACGGGTTTGGTTTGATTGCCCATGAAGATGGTGGCAACCAGAAATAAAACGAGGGAACTGCCTACCATCCATAAAATAAAAACATAGGTGGTGGAGCTGAACAAGCGGCGCCTGGGTACGAAAACCTGTAAAACCCCTGCAGGTTTTTCTAAAAGCAAGCGAATTTCTACTGCTTTTTCAAGCGATCGGCCGTCAATTAAGAAGGCTGTTCGGTAATGTCTTGCAAAATATTGCCGCAATTGTCGGTCAACCGGGTTATTGCGGATGAAGAGCGGTGATATCGGCAGGATCTGACCAGGTTTCCAAATAAAGTAATGTCGGTATAATCATGTGCTGCCTCAAAAATTTCTGGCTGCTGGCTTGTGGGCAATTGATCCATCAAGTAAAGCACCAAGCCGATATCGCCAGCTACGCTAGAGGTTAAGCGCTTGGTTAATGTATCCCAATGGGTTTCATAGAAAAACCAAGTGGAGGTCACCTGCAGGAAAATCAGCGGGGTGATGATGATAAGCAGGGATCGACCAAGCAGTGTTTTCGGAAAAAGACCGGGTAAGAAGCGGCTGATGACAGGCCGGTATCTTTTCATTTTCCGCAAAGTGGTTTGAAAAAATGAGGCAGCCATCGTTTAATCCCCGATCAACACATAACCGCGGTTGCGCACGGTTTGCAAATAACGTGGTGCGGCCGGATCGGTTTCAAGCTTGCGGCGTAAGCGATTAATTTGGACATCAATGGTGCGCGGGGTCAGATGTTGGTCAACCAGCAGGGCAACAATTTCTTCCCGTTGCATGGGTTGGCCACTGCGGCTGGTTAACACCGATAATAAATCAGCCTCAGCTGTGGTTAATTTAACAAGGTTATCCCCATCGGTCAGCAACCTCCGCTCGCGGTCAAAGGTAAAACGTCCAAAACGTATCAGAGTGGGGGTGGTAGGTAGGGCTAGCGCTGGCTGGCGTTGCAACAGTTTCCGCAACCGTAATACCAGTTCGCGCGGGTCAAAAGGTTTACCCAGATAGTCATCAGCGCCTTTGGCAAGTCCTGTAATGCGGTTTTCGGTATCGTCAAGCGCTGTCAGCATTAAAACCGGTAAAGAGTGGGTGGGGCGGATGGATTGTAGTAAGGATAAGCCATCATCCCCAGGCATCATCCAATCCAGTACCATGACATCAAACTGCAAGGTTTGTAATTTTAGGTAGGCAATGTGGGCATTCTCAGCTACTGATACCATAAATCCTTGGCTGGTTAGATACTCTTGCAACAATTGGCGTAGGCGGGTGTCATCATCCACCACCAACACATGGGGGGGCGTGGTATCACCTAAAGATGCAGAGCTGCTGTCCATGCCATAAGCCTTTTTGATGGGCGGGATATGAGGGTAACAGAGAGGCTATTACCCTTCCTAACCTTTTTCATTTGCAATTATACAAATTTATTCGGCAATAGTAAACTTTTGTTAATGTTTCAACTGTACATTCAAGCGGATCGGGGAAAACGAACAAATTTTTTGTCTTGATCCAGTATTTCGGCAAATGGACCAAGGTAATGATGAAGGGCAGTTATATTTGATTAGATGTGGGAAAAAGATCAGCTGAAAATTACCCCAAAACGGGTGAAGACGTGATAAAATTAACCTTGCAGAACAGGGGCTGTTGGAAGATAATACGGGGGTTTTTTAGTAAAATAACACACAGAAATCTCGGATATCAGAAAATTGATATAGACCGGGAGGATTTCATAGGAAGGGGAGTAGTCATGAAATTAATTCCAATGGATGATCGTGATGGGTCCATTTGGTTAGACGGCAAGTTGATTCCTTGGCGGGATGCAAAAATCCATATTTTAACGCATGGCTTGCATTATGCCAGCAGTGTATTTGAGGGTGAGCGCTGCTACAACGGCGAAATCTTCAAATTGACCGAACATAGCCAGCGATTGATCCGCTCCGCCGAAATTATCGGGTTTAAGATTCCTTATAGCGTGGCCCAGATTGATGCGGCCACCAAGCAGGTGGTTGCCGCTCAGCAATTAAAGGATTGTTATGTGCGTCCAATTGCGTGGAGAGGCAGTGAGATGCTGGGTATTTCAGCTCCCCAATCAACCGTGCATCTGGCCATTGCGGTGTGGGTATGGGCATCCTACTTTACCCCGGAAACCAAGGCCAAGGGCGTACGCTTAACCCTGGCTGCTTGGCGCCGACCGGCACCGGATACGGCACCCACCGCCAGCAAGGCCGCTGGCCTTACATGATTTGCACCCATAGTAAGGAAGCCGCTGAGGCGCAAGGCTTTGCCGACGCTTTAATGCTGGATTACCGTGGGTTAGTGGCGGAAGCCACGGGGGCCAATGTCTTTTTCAATTTTAATGGCGAATTGCATACCCCCACTCCTGATTGTTTTTTGGATGGTATTACGCGCAAAACTGTGATGGATTTGGCCAGGAAGCGTGGGATTAAAGTGGTTGAGCGCGCCATCCATCCCCGTGAAATTGGCAAAGCCCAGGAAATGTTCCTGACAGGAACGGCTGCAGAAATTACGCCCGTTGCGGAACTGGTGATGGAACCAACCACCCATCAATTCCAGGTGGGCAACCTAACCCGCATGATGATGGATGATTATAGCCGCCTGGTGCGCCAGCAACCCCTATTATCGTCGGTTTCTGCGGCTTGATAAAAATCAACCAATAAGGATCAGGGAAAAGTCGCGGCAGTCCGGAAAACGGGTTGTAACCGCCCGATCTCAGGCACAAGCCCGTTTGTGGATAAGCTTAAGACGCGAACGGGTTTTCCAAGTGGTCGGATTGCCTTCTCCGCCTATTCCGAAAATCAATCTTCTTGATCTACTTGCGCTTCCAGCAATCGCAAGATGTTAGTCACCCATTGCCGGGTTTTGCTTTCATCATAGCTTGCCTGAGTAGCGGGAAAGGCCAGCATGCGGATCTGCTGCCAAGGGAAGGGATGAATGGTCAGTAATTGGCGGCCCTGTTGCAGGGTTTGACGATACCAATCTTCATTTTCCGCTTCTGACGTGTAAGTGGCAAAAGCATAGGAAATTTCTTCATCCTGTTGTATGGCAGAAGCATTTTTGCAGCGAGACGCGGCATCGGCATAATAGGTCAGGAAATCAATGAAAGGGCCAGAGATCATTTGATTCTGCATTTTTATTTGTTCGGCCACCGATGTTTTTTTTCAACTTTTGCAATAAACCCATGATTATCATCCATTTGTTTTCTAGGTTGTCATCCTTACTTTTCTAATATGTATACCATAAAACCAAAATAATCAAAAAAGGGCAGCCAAGCTGCCCTTATGTTAAACGCATTGCCTCAGAAATATCATGAAACCTTAAGCAGGTTTTTTCCACCCCCGCTTTTCGGCTTCTGCTACAAGTGCTGGGATGACTTCATCTCCCAACCATTTTTTGGCATCATCCTTGCCATCAAGACCGGTATAAGCAGCGTTGCCAATCACTTCCCATGAGACTAGTTCTTTTTCAGCTATTAGCTGTAAATCAGTAATGCTTTGCAGATAGTCTTCAATTCCTTCCTCATAAAGTGTCTTTTCCTCAGCATAAGATTTAGCAATTTCGCTATAATTTTTGCAAAAGTTATCCGGGTCACCGTAAGAGCTCATCATATCGGTGTTAATAAATATTAAGACTTGCATTCTCCAATCATACTTTTTATCCAATTGTTCTCTCGTTTTTATCATTTTTCGCTAATCTATTCAATATTTCTTGTACTAATGGTATCAACTTAACCTTAAGGGCTATAATACGATTAATAATATTCTGTAAATCATCCATTTTTTCATTGATTTCAGTATGATTCAAATTTGACGATCTATTTTCCGAATTAGTATCATCGAAATATTCCTTTAAATTATTATTATTAATAAAACTTCGTTTAGTAGCGAAATCTAAAAGTTATTTTGCTAGTATCGCTGGTTGAAATAGGATTTCCCGTAACCTGTGTAAATATTTTTGAATGTACTGATCTATTTCTATATTCAATCACGTTTTTGCAATCTGTAACTAATTGAGTTTCAATATTTCCAACTTTTCTCTGATAAATTTCGAAAGTGAGCTTCATAAAGGCTGAGGTTTCTATGACTGATTTAATCAGTAAACTGGCTGATTCATCCAGACTTAACGTAAGTCTAAATAAATCACAAAGATGTGCCTCAAATAACGAGAATTTAGCAATATAACGACCTAATGCTTCATAAGTTTGTGAGTCAATAGGATCGTCTGAATTAGAATATTGCATATGATAATCCCTTTAAGCCTTTAAGAATATGATTAATTATTAGTGTAATAACCTAAATTTCACGTTCTTCAGGTAACGCTCTGCTTGCAACCAATCTTTTTTTAGTAGATTGCAGCACATCAATCAGTTCATCTAAATTGCATTTGATCGAAGAATCATAAAATCGGATAAAAACATCATCAGACTTTGAATCAGGAAAATAGATTTCCCCTAACCCCAGCCCGTGTTTCTCGGAAACATTAAAAAAGATCATTGCATATCTTTCTTCTGTGGTCATGGGGCTAAATAGATCGACAGAAAATTTTCCATTCATGGGTTTAAGAATCCTTTCAAATTACCGTTAGCATCAAAACTCAATCCACCTAATCCTGGTACTTTTATATGATAAAATTCAACTTTATTGACCACATGCCTAATATAAACTGCATTCGGATGACTGAGAATAGTTTCTACAAATTTATCGGCCGCTTCATTTATATCCTGATAACTGCCCATTTTAGGTAGATTAGGATTAGCACCTACCCCATTACTATGTTTTTGATATGACCTGCCTGCGTTGGTTAAACTAGTGGAAGGAGAATAAGGTAAACGGCCTGCTTGGTAAAGTTGCTGATTTGAAAATTGTATATCCTGCCTGGTGAGAAAAAAGTTCTCCGTTTTTCCTGTACTAGAAGTAAAATATGGTTGTGGTAATGATTGTATAGTTCCTGTATTGTTCTGTAAAGGGTTTTGTGAGGAGTTGGGTGTAGTGGCCTGTTGGCCAGGGGCAAGAGGTGGTTGATTGGCAAGATTGGCTTGGCCAGGGGTTAAGGAGTTATTCGGGTTGGCTAGTTGATTGCCGGGGTTAAGGGGTTGATTGCCAATGTTGTTACCGGGCGTGACAGCGCCAGGATTCAGGGCAGTGGCGGGATTGCCTGGGTTGTTCCCTGAGGTTGTGATATTCCCTGGGGCGGTTGCCGTATTGGGCAAGCCATTACCCGGGGTGGTTGGGATATTTGTATTGCCCTGGCTTGGGTGGATATTTGGGTTGGGTTTTGCCCCATTACCGCTGGCAGCATTCATGGCGCGTGTCCGGCGGGGTTTATAGATACCCGCCAGGAGCAAGCCCTCGCCAAAAACGATAATAAAAAAGGGCAGCCAAGCTGCCCTTTAATTTAATTAATGACGAAGGAAGGGGTTACCCTTAAGCAGGCTTTTTCCAGCCCCGCCGTTCGGCTTCGGTCACCAGAACAGGGATAACATCGGTTTCCAACCATTTCTTGGTGGCTGCTGCATCCGGCATCCAGGTGTTAGATTGTCGCTTAATGGTTTCCCAAGAATCCATTTCTTTCTCGGCCATCATTTGTAATTCAGTAATGGTTTGCAAATAATGCTCAATCCCCATCTGACTAAGTCGTGATCTATCTTCTGCATATTCCCTAGCCAGATGTTCATAGCTTGTGTATTTCGCATAATCTTTGCTCTGCGGATTCCATAAACCCATGGATATCCATTAAAACTGTGCTGCCCATTCATATTCTTCCATTAATTGTTGCTTACTTTTTTTCATATTACTCTCCATTATTAAGGTTTGGGTGGAATGTCGGGGAAATAACTGTCTAAATGATAACCCTGTTGGGTACGGATAAGGCGGATGGTTACCCCAGGCAATGGCTCAAAATCCGTCTTACCTCTAAAAACCCCAAAACCTGTTATTTCTCCCGTTGTTGGTTCATAATAAAACTCCATCTTTTACTCGCT
Organism: Alphaproteobacteria bacterium; assembly: GCA_016722515.1. Lineage (NCBI taxonomy): Bacteria > Pseudomonadati > Pseudomonadota > Alphaproteobacteria > Alphaproteobacteria bacterium. Next base: position 130 of record JADKJE010000018.1, on the reverse strand, counting down.
TTGGGATTTGCTAACCATGCCTTAATAGCCATCCGGTTATGGGCCATATTTTCTCGCACTAACCTATCAACAACACCATCCTGAAACCGGGAAGAGATATCGGGAACCCATCCCCCTGGTTTTAGGTTAA
>JADKJE010000017.1 GCA_016722515.1 Alphaproteobacteria bacterium | reverse complement strand
GTTGAAAGTCAGCGTCGATCCGGTTCAACAAGCCTTCGCACGATTAGGGTTGGGCGTTCCTGCACAGTTAGCACAAGTGGCGGATAGCCTTCGAGTAGCCTTTGACATTCTCAAGAAGACAGAAGCGCCGATTGATTCAGTGCATCAAGGCTTTCTGGATATGGCGAAAGCGCAAATCGCTTATGCGAATGCGACAGGTCAAGCGATTCCGGCATCGCTTAGTTTAGAAGCCTCTTCACTTGGTTTAAGTGCGGCATTTCAAGAATTGGTGCGTTCACTGCAATCTGCGAATCAAGAATTCAATGCCATTATTACTAAGTACGAAAGACTTCAGACATTTCAGGATAAGAACAATGAAATCAAGCTGAAAGAAATTGAACTCAGTGATGAATGGAATGCGGCGACACTTAAACGCAGTCAGAACTTAGGTGCTGAAGCGGATATTATTGCGAGTTTGGTAAAGGCTGACCAGTTACGGCTTGAGTCGATTCAGCAGGAAATTGATGCGAGTGAGAAGAATGTTCTTGTTAAGACCTTAGAGATTAAAAAACTCGAAGGATTGGAAACCGCCGGAAAAGAACTGTCGAAAGAAGATAAAGAACGCTTGGAGTTGATGAAACTTCAGCTTCAATTAGACCAACAATCTATATTGATTAGTAAAGCCAAAAAAGCGCAGATTGAATCTGAGATCGTTTCTTATCAGAACTCGATTAACAAGATTGAGGAACGACTGAAGCTGTATGAATTGGAAGCAAGTCTTCGGACTGAAGCTAATACCAATCAGCAGAAGACTCTTGAACTTGAAAAGCAATTGGCGATTTCACAAGGCAATCTCACCGTTGCGCGTGAAAAAGATTTAGGCGTTGTTCAAGAAGAATTGGAGATTGCGAAAGAACAGTTTCAGGAAGATGTGAAACGTCTGAATGCAATCAATGATGAAATTATTGAATTAGAGAAGAAGTACAAAGCCGAAGGCAGTAATAACGAACAGTTGCGGCAATCCATTGAAACATTAAAGCTGCGTCGTGTGGCGGAGATTGCAGGAACTCAAGCGTCCGAAGCCGATATTAAGGTGAAGGAACGTCAAGTTCAGTTGGCGAAGCTTGCGGCTGGCCCCATCGGCGCACTGACTCAATTGTACAAGGATCAAGCAGAAGCGCAATCGCGCAGTTCAGCGAATAGTGAACGCTATCAAGATGCGTTGGTGAAGGAAGCAGAAGGCGTATTGAATATTGCGAAGATTCGTGGCGATGTCGTTGATATTGCTCAAGCCGAAGAGAAGGTAACTGAATCACGAATTAATCAAGCAGAAACCTTAGCGCAATTACGTTCTCAAGAAGCTTCTGATGCTCAAAAAGAGTTATCAGCAACCATTATTCAATTAGCTGCTGATAAAGAATGGACGCAATCGGATCAAGATAGGGAGAATCAACTTCGTAAAACGGTTGATGCAACGAACGACGCTGCGAATTCTGCTCAGCAAAATGCGACACAAATAAAGAAAGAGGCTGAAGAAACCAAGAAGAGTACCGAGGAACATAAGAAAGCCGGTAAAGGAATGAGCGATGTGGCTGCTGCGGCGGCTCACATGGCGAATAATGTCAAGACGGTGCGTGAAGAAGTCGGAAAACTTTCGGAAGCATCGAAACTGTACTTTGATCAGAAATTACTCAAGGCCGGTTTTGAAGGTGGAGCCATTAGCGCCACTGATTTGCAGAAAGGGATTCGTGTTGTTGGCGCCACACTGAATTCAACGAAAACGGATAAATTTCAATCCGAGATTAATTCAGCAGCGAACTCAATGAAAGCTGCTCGTAATGAAATGACCTTTGCCGCGAATGGCTTTGGCGTCTATGAAGCAGCCTTGAAGTTTGCAGCAGCGGAAACTTCAAAGACCTTTTATGAACAGAAATTAGCGGTTGAGAATCTGAAATCCTCCATTGAAAACATGGCTGAGAATGGTTCCACAAGTTTAATTGCCTTAGAGAATGCGACTCGACGAGTCGATCAAAGTTTTAGTCTGTTGGATGAACAAGATTTATCGGAAGTCCGTAGCGCCATTTCCAAGGCGCGTGATGAAATGGAGGCGATGAAGGATGCGGTTCAGGAAGCGAAGGATGCGTTGGTTGAACTGAATGCCGAACTTGCGGCTGAACAAGGAGACACCGCTACTTCAGACCGTCTTAATCTTCAGTTGGAACAGCAACAGAAGATTGCAGATATTGAAGCCAAGTTAAAGGAAGCGCGTCAACAAAATAATAAAGAACTCATCAGTCTTTATCAATCGCAGTTGGACAAGACGAAAGAATTGTACAGTGTGAAGCAAACCAATCTTGAGAAAGATATTCAGTCTTCACAGCAATCGGTTGAATCCGCGAAAGGTTCAACCGAAGCGTTAAGTCAGCAGAATGATGAACTGAGTCGGCAGCAGACGCTTCTTGATCAAGCGAAAACCAAGGTTGATGAAAGCACTTCGGCGTGGGAATCTGCACAACAAGCCATTACGGATGCGAAGGATGAATTGGCGGCTCTTGGTAATCAGACCGCCTATCAAGAGGAATTGTCGAAAGCGGCGGTGACGCTAAAGCATGACTTGGCTGACGCGCAATCGAATTACAATCAATCCTTATCCAAATCGAGTGCTTCGCTGAAGGAGGATTTAGCGAAAACCGATACCGATCTCACCAAAAACATTGCGAAGGCGGTGCAGGATTCACAATCGAAGATCAGTGGTTTGGTGGAGAAGACCACGGAACAGGTGGCTGAGGCGTACCGGAAACAGAATCAGTCGATTGAAGATTCTGCACTGAATCAGCAGGACAAGATTGAAGAAGCGATTCTCAAGACTACCGATGCGATTGAATCGGAAGTGTCGGATCATGCAGATACGATTGTTTCGATTCAGCAGGATGCTGCGGATTCACTGATTAAGATTAATACCGATGCAACGGAGAGTCTTGCCAAACTGAATGACAGTCTGGTGAAGGACTCGCTGAATGCCATGGCGTCGTTGCAAACCGAATCGGACAAGATTAGCGGACAACTGCGAAAGACCAAAGGCAGTGTCGGTGATGAAGAAGCGGTTGCCTTCGCGGATGAATCCAAGAAGATTATTGAATTGTATGCTCAAGCCGGCGAACAAGGCACTGAAGTCTACAATCAAGCAATGAAAGATGCGCGTGAATTGCATCGGCAAAACATTGAGCAGTTGGTAATTGAAGGTAAATTGGCTGAGAATGTCAAATGGAATGAGATTTCCAAGATCGATGCTCAAGTCAAGAAGAATGAGGAATTGTTGAAGGCCGCGCAAGCAGCGGTTCAAGCTGAAAAGGTGGCGAAACAACAAGCGATTGAAGAAGAAACGCAAGCGAAAATTGCCGCTCTGAATCAGGAAACAGAGCGTAAACTAGCCACCGCGCAATTGGAATCCGACAAGAAGCTTGAAGGGATTAATCAGCAACATCTAGCGACCTTGGCGAATCTTGAAGTCGAGCATCAGCAGAAACTTCGAGACATTGATATTGAATTGCAGCGGTCGATTGCGGCAGCGAATGAAGCACAAGCGCAATCAAGACTGTCCATTCAATCCGACCTGGCGCAGAAGTTAGCTGACTTGAAGGCGGATAAGGATGCGGCGATTGTCGCTGCACAAGAAAAGAATACGGCTGAGATTGTTTCGATTCAAGAGAAGTTGCAGGCCGAGATTGTCGCCTCGAATCAGAAGCATGATGCTGAAATCGCAAACATCCAAGCGCAGCAACAAGCGGAGATTCAGGCCGCGCAAGAGAAGGTAAAGGCGGCGGTTGAATCCTACAATCAGCAGAATGCGAAGTTAAAAGAAGTGAATGAGACGTTGCGTGAACAGTCTCGGTTGTTGGATGAAATCAGTAAGAAAGGGTCTTCAGTCGCCTCGTCATCAGCGAAAGGTTCGTCAACAAAGGATTCAGTCGGAGGTTCAGGACAAAATTATAACTTTACATTTACGATTGGCAATCAAACCTTGAATGCAAATTCAAAGCAAGACCCCACCAGTTTTATTAAAGCCTTGCAGCAATCGCAGCGGAGTTCTTCAGTATGAGTATTCTTGATTCAGATGTGAAGCTGTTGAAGTCGGAACACATGACGGATTTATCGGATTCGGGTGGATTTCCTTCAGGAAATGAAGTTCTGGATAATGTCGATAACAATGTGTTTCCTGATATTTCCTCCGGTGATCGGGTGACGGGTCGAGCGCAGACGCGATTGATTTATGGGGCGGTGCGGTCGCCGGATACCGATGTATATATGGGTTCACGAGCGTATATAGCATCTCCACCTTCTGATGCCGCCGTCGATGTGGCAATCTTTCCTTCAGTGGCAGGGTGCGATCAGGAAACACTTCTTGAGCCATTGTATCGGTATACGCTGAAAGGATCGAATACCAATTATCGGATGTATGCAACGTATGATGTTGGCGCATCACTGATTCAGTTTTATTATGCACTTAATCAAACACTTCAGCCAACAAGCGGAGTCAGTACGACACTAATTCTTGAAGATATAGGAAACAATTCATTTCAAGTCGTGAATGCTCAACAAGGATGGAGTTGGGTTAATGGAGTTGAATATAGTGCGTGGTCTGTTTCTTTATCACAACCATTACGCTATGAATTTAGAGGCGCACTGTATTCTGATTTAGAACATGCGAGTTATGTAACTCCAACACAGATTTACTATACGGCTCCACAAGAAATCCCTATCTATGGGATTCGTGCGCTTTCAGCCCAAACAACAAATGGAACGGCATCGGTTTCCATCACGAATAATTCCTTTCTTTTAGGGCCACGAGTGGGTTATGTTGTGAATAGCACAGCACAACCTGAAGGTGCATTCGATGGAGAATTTGTTCAATCATTTACCTGTCCAACCACAGGAAGAACCTTCGCGCTTCCTGTGGTTTCTCCTTATTTTGATTTAATTAAAGTGGTCTGGTTGACAGCGCCATTTCAATATACAACTTACTCGGTTTCAATTCATAGTGAAGACTATTTTTTAGTCACCTTACCACAAATCGTAAATTCAGGAACTTATCTTACTTATTACACTTCTGGATATACGCAAGGTACGGATTTCGTCTTTCAGTTAAAAACGCCGGTTATTCCAGGAAGTTTATCACTGAATGCGATTAGTATCACTTCAACCTTATTGTCCGCCGTTGATGATGGCGTTGGTGGATTCACAGGCGCTGGTGTCTCTTCAGGAACGGTGGATTACGATACCGGACTCGGTGAAATCACGTTATCTGCGACTTGTTTAACTTCAAACGTGACCTTGGATTATCAGTACACCGCGTATCTTGAAGACATGGAGTTTGAAGAGATCGGAATTGATTTATCACGACTTCCTCCTTCAAAGACGACACCGTTGTTTCGAGTGGGCGATTCGGTTCTGATTCATAACACGCTGCATCAAACGCTTGTGGATAATCCTGTAGTGTCGAGTACGACCTACACATTGAGTCGAGCCAATGTTGATCAGATATGGTTAGAAGCGGCGAATGGTACACGCATTCCGACTGCGAAGTACACCAAGAATCTCACGGCTGGTTCGGTGACAATGGGTGCGGCCTTGGATTTAACCGGCTATTCCCAACCACTTGAAGCCTATACCACGATTCAAGATGAAGCGGTGATTGTGGCGATCAGTTCCGATGGTGAAACCATTACCTTAAATCGGAATGTCACACACACTTATCCAGGCACCACCAGTTATCTATCTTCCATCATCAAGTCTGGTGATTTATTTGCTTCAGCGAATGACCCCTTCTCGCAACAAGCAGTTGGAACACCAACATGGAGCGATGTATTGTATGGTTCTCCGATTACTCCGCAATACAACAATGTGACCTATCCGATTGAAGTCACCAATGATGGCGCGATTACTGAACGCTGGCGGATTCATTTCACCGGAACCACGACCGTCAATATTATTGGTGAGCGAGTGGGTCAAATTGCGACCGGGCTTTCAATAACTTCCGATATTGCGCCAATCAATCCACATACCTTGAATCCGTATTTCACGATTCAGAGTTCAGGATGGGGTGCAGGATGGGTGTCCGGCAATCTGTTGCGATTCAATACGGAGAGTGCAGATACGCCCATTGGCGTGATTCGTGTCGTGCAGCCGAGTGTGCATGTTCCTGGGACTTCAGACCGTTTCCGTTTAACTTTCTTGGGTGATGTCGATGCCTAATTCAGTACGTTATTATGACAGCACCATGAGTGGCGCTCCACAAACTACCACTAGCACTGGAACCTTTATTCCCGTGCTGATTGCGTGTCTGCAAGATGGATTTGGGAGCGTCACGGTCAATAGTCTGGTGGTGGCATCGAATGTTGCTACTGCTACTGTTTCTGCTGGGCATCAGTTTGCAATGGTTGGAAGCACAGGGCCAGTGATTCGGATTTCAGGAGCCAGTCCATCTGGATTAAATGGAGATTGGAGAATTACTGTTGTAGATTCAACGCATTTTACATTCACAACCACAGGGATTAGTGATCAGACTGCAACCGGAACGATTAGTGCCAAACGTGCGCCTGCCGGTTGAGTCAACTCTTTACCGGAACAGCGAATAAATGCGCGTTTCGATCTGATGATACGAATGGCACCCGGCTGTATCTTCGAGTAGATGACAGTCAGGCGACGAATATCCGGCTGCGGGGCTATGAATCCATTTCCGATCAATCCGCGCTAGATGGAGATACCAACACCAATCCATTCCCCACCAATGTGAAACAAAGCGGCGGAATGTATGCGATTCGGCTCAACCGTCCGTGGTGGCTTTATTCCGATTCCAGAGCCTTTTATTTTATCTCTCTCAATACCGCAGGCAGTAGTAGTTGCAGTATATTCTTTGGCGATATCGTCCATTATGCAGTGACCGATCAATATGGATGTGGATTGATTGCGGCAACAGCGGGGGCTCCAAACGAATCGAGTCTACTTAATTTGAATTCAGGGACTGGAAGTCGGTTAGCAAGGAATTATTCAGGAAGTTCACTGAGTATTAATGGGAATCGTTATTCTAATTCAAAATCTTCTTCGCTAGGAACGGGTGGAATGGCTTATCCTTCAATTATCTCCGGTCAATTTCATGCGTGGCCGGTGGAAATATGGGATACCACGGTTGCGGCACGCGGGTTAATGCCTGGGCTGTGGAATCCAATTCATGCAGGCGATATTGCCAATGGAACGATTATTGATGGAGTTCCTGCGCTTTCGGGTCGAACATTGGTCGTTCAATTATTGGCTTCTTTAAGTGGATATGCTTGCGCATTCGATATTACCGGGCCGTGGAGATAAGTTATGACGGGGATTGTAGCGATTGCAATTCATAGCCATCCGTTATTTGGTGGTCGGTTAAAGATTATTGAGCCAGTGACACGATTGAATTCTCCTGCATATCACAAAGTTCGGCTAATTGATCAAGCGAGAGGAGAGTTGATTCGTGAGAAATGGTCAGATAAAATTACAGGAAATGTTGAGTTTGACTATCTAACTGAAGGGCCTTGGGTATTGTACGCCATCGATCACACCTATGAATTTGAAGCGGTCGCCATTTCAGATCGGATGGCGACCGTTGATGGGACTCGACCTTAATGAATTGGTCAGACGAGATTCGAGATAACATTCTTCAGCTTCGCGCCGATGCGTTATCTGGTGGGACTATAACCTTTTATACTCCACCAAAGCCGTCAATTGGCGCAGCGATTACGACGCAGACGACCTTGATTGAAATTGAGATTCCTACTGGATTGACCGCAGCATCGAATTTATTGTCGGTGACGTTACCGGCAACGGCGGTTTTAGCCGATGGCGTTGCGAATTGGGGACGAATCAACGATAGCAGTCATGCGTTTGTGGCGGATGGAACCTGTGGGAATAAGATTTCATCGGCTGACTTTCGCTTTCGGGATACGACTTTAGTGGCGGGTGCGATGCTTACGAATGTGACTTGCACTTTTGCCGAGGGTTAATTCATGGCGTTGGGATGGTTGAACTTTGACTTACCGAAACCGGACTTTCTGAATTTCGGTCGTTCTGCTATTCCAGGCAATGATTTTGAGATGACCATCACCACTCAATCACCTATCCTTGCTATTGAATTCTATCAAGGGTTTCGGCTGAAACACGATACTTCCTTGGCTTGGGACAGCACCTTACCGATTCCACTCAATGATTCGATGGCTTTTGATGAAGGAACGACGTTTATTGATGAAACGTCGATGGTGTTCTATTCATCATTTCCTACCTTTTCAACGAATAGTCTACCTTGGAAAAACAGCGCGTCGGTCTGGATGACTGAATCAATTTCATTGATGAACGGATTAAAAATAACCGTCGAGGACTCGATAGCTTGGGACTCGATGACTCCGTTTCATTCTACAAAAAGTTTATTATGGAATTCAGGACAAACGAAGGAAAAGAGTACAGGAATTACTTGGAATTCAGGATGGGTGATTCACGATGCGCTGAGTCTTCGA
>JADKJE010000016.1 GCA_016722515.1 Alphaproteobacteria bacterium | reverse complement strand
GCATAACGAAATTGCTCACTGTATCCACACAAATATTGATCGTCATTATTCAACTGACCTTTCCACCACGGCAATAATTCAGGTGGACACTTCGCTTCTCCACTCATAAACCATTCCATTTCACGAATCGCCAGCTTCCATGCCGTATTCCGCAGCGTCACTAACGGAGTTCTCGTGAAGGTCATTGGTTCTAATGCAATATGTGAATGCGTCCAGGCATTACGGGTGTTAATCACATCGCCTGAATCAAGAATACTGATTAAGGCTTGCTGATACTGCAAATCAGTCTTCATGATGATTGTCCAATGCGAAATCACTAAACTGCCAATCAGGAAATATTCTTATTCTACAATTTTTAGGTGTTATTACATATTCAATCGCTTCAAACATTCTCATACATTCGTGAAGTTTGAATTCATACGATTGAATATAGTGTAAAGCAGTTGCAACCATTTCGTATGAAAGATGTTCATAAACAAGAAATTGTTCTGAACGCATCTTAATCACCTAACTGCCATTCAGGAAAGACACGAGTAATGGAAGTGACTGGATTCACAATGGTTCGCAACGCTTCATGCAATCTTTGATTATGTTTTGATAGTTTTGTAAATGTTTCATTCTGACCATGACGCTTTATTCCATAAGGCGGATCAGTAATCACAGCATCCACTCCAGGCAACATCGGCAAAATATCTCTACAATCCGCATTATACAAAATCGCATTACCAATGATGACTGGATTCACGATAAACTCCTAAGCCGCTTCTTTAATGTTCTTAAGAGAATTAACATTCCATTTCAAGTTATATCCTTCCTTACCTTTCTTAGTCCATGAATGAATCACGCAATACTTCTGTCCGTTATCCGTAGGTTTCCATTCTTTACCTACTTTTACTTGAAGATTGTTTTCTGCTAACCACTTATTAACGGATGTCGCATTCCTTAATCCAAGCTCAGGAGCTAAATCAGTCGGTTCCTTCATGACTTCTTCTTGCTTAACGTCCTGTTGCGCCTTCGCATACGTCAAGTGATGGCTGAAATCCACTCCAGTATCACGGCATACTAATTTCACGGATTCCTGCTGAACAATGTGAAGCGGAGCTTCTAACAGTTTGCCCACACGAATCTCTTGCTCCAATCGATCAGCCGCATCCTCGTAAATGGTTCGTGCGCGAGCGTGAGAATGCTTTTGAATCTCGTAACTACCTTGTTGACGAATGGACGGTATAACGTCATGTGTTATCCATCTCTTAAATGCTTTTGCTTCAGGTTTGCGGCTTGTCAAAACTAACGAATACATCCCAGGTTCATTGATGATGGTAATCTTGGTTCCAGGAACATTGTTGCTAAACCCTTGATTTATAAGACTGTCGGTAATAACGACAGTGGTTTTCTCGTCATCATCGAGCCGTGAAACTGCATCACGACCATTAGCAATTCCTAATACAGAACAAATCTCGAACGCGACCCACCACGGAGTTCCATCTATCATCAAAACTCGAATACTGCGGTCTTCAAATTGAAACGGGATTAAATTGGTGTTAGTATTCATTCGTTCTTAGCCTATCGTTCAGGTTAAAGAGAAGTCGTGCTACTGTGTTTCCGCACAGTAGGGCGCACCACTTCAAGAAGTATAGCATGAAAAATAGTTGACTATCAAAATAAATGCTAGGCTTTGTTATGCCTTCTGAACTCTTTGAACTTAGCGCTCAGACCAGACTTGGTGTAATCGGGTATGGAATGACCTGGCAGTCGAGTCACAGCCGCACTCAAACAATCAACTTGATCATCATGTATCTTTGGCGTCGGAAACGCTTCTAATTCACAAAGTAAATCTTCATTCCACTTTGCACGAACGATTTCAATGTTGCCTTGCTGCCAGAGTGCCGCTGCCGGTTCAGCCATGACTAACTTATTCTTGGTGATGGTGCGCGTCAGCACCACGAATCCATTCAACATTTCCTTGTACGATTCTACTTGACAGTTATGGACAACAACATCATTAACAAGAAATGATTTATCATTTTCAACACTTAAACAACGGCAAGGAAATAATCCATCTTCAGTAATTGATACAATCTTGTCTGGAATATATTGCTCATCAAATCTTCTGAATCTACTTTTTGCAGACAATTCAGATAATCTTTGTTTCTTCATAACATTATGAATTGGTATCCTATTAGCAAATCGACGATAACCATCATCCTGCTGACTCATTACCAACAGAAATGAAACATGACGAGTTTTAAGATACTGTCCATTCTTCTGTTTTAATCTTGAAGAAATACCAAGTCGTAACAAAAGATGTTGAACATCAATCAACAATTCTTTTGAAACACTATAAAAAATAACACTATCACCTTTGCTTGACACAGTTCCATCACAAGCAAAGTAAGCTCCAAGGAATTCAGCAATCAAATGATTCGGTGCAGAAAACACCCAATCTGGAACTCTCTTATTGTAAGCAGTTTTACCAGCAAGCGCCGTATCTCTTAACCATTGTTGTAAACCTGTAGTTCCATAATTAACACCTCGATGACCACGAATAACAACAGCACCACCAATCGACTTAACGCAATTCTTAAAATCTTCTAATTGAATTTGATCGATACAACAAAATCCAGCATCAGAAGAAATAGAACCTTTTTTAATTCCAACAGAACCGTCGCCAACGAAATATCCTGCTAATCTAAATTCTTCGGCAGTTCTTGTTGTTGACGAATTAATTTTCATTCCAGTCAACAAACCTAGCGCATCATTTGTTGTTAAATTACGCGCTTCTGTCCATCCTTCAGTTGTTAAAAATGGATGATCGTATGCAGAACGAATCACTCTTCCACATTCAGTAGATATTTTTAATGTAGGTAATAATCCTTGAATATGTACATGAGTAACTTTATGTGGAAACGAATCTTTACCAATAACAAAATCACCTTCAATAACATCTTTTAGCTTCTTCAATGAACCATCAGCCATTGAAATTAGCTCTTCCTCATAAATTGGCTTGCCACTCTGTCCGGGGTCTTGGGGCAGCGCAATCCACGTCTCCCGTCCATCCATATCCGCAATCCTACGCACCAACGCACGCACGTCAGCCGCTTTCCGTTGAACCCTCACTACATCAGCAATCACCAGCTTTCATGCTCCTACCCTACCTTCATCCCGGATGTCCAATCAACATGCTTGCCTTCTTGCTCTTCGGAAGCCGCTAAATCCCACGACCGCACCCACTTAATGACATCGGTCGGCACCCAATCAATGATGGTGGTGTCGTACCGTGGAAAGTACATTCCAGCGGCTGGACGAATCTTCCAATTCCCATCCAACAATCGACTCTTCTCAACGAAGCTCAGTCCTTTCAGATTCGCCAGATAGCCAGGGTCTTTCGACAACAGAATCGGATTATCGGTGATGGTGGCCGGAATGAAGGTGACGGACTTCGCATCGAGCAATTCACAACCATACTGCTCCAATTCTTCTCGACTGTCGCCCCAAATGCGCTGTCCATCGACACGAATCAGATAGCGAATCACGCCACCACGTTCTTTAATCGCGTATCCGGTTTCCTGATCAATCCACCAACTAAGGAATTCAGCAATCCAAGAGTCTGCATCTGGGTTGGTGCTAATGCGTACATACGGGGAAACGCCACAGGTTGAACGATTGCGACTCATCATGTAGTTAATTTGGGAGTCGCTAAAGTGGGAACCCTCATCAAAAGCCAGATAGCAGATTTCACTTCCTTGCCATGCAAAGACTTCACGTTCCTGATTTAAATGCCCAAACGAGATTCGTGCGCCACTTGGGAATGTAAATGAAGGCGTCGGCTGTGAACGATACACGCCGCCTAAATACGGATACATTCCCATTGCTTTTGAAACCAATCCACCTTCCATCGTCAATTCTTTACTTTCACGACGAAAGATGACGCCACCAAAACCAGGAACATGAATATGTCGAATAGGCTCTAGTAATAGAGCATGGCTTTTACCAGCACCTCCAGCACCTCCGTATATCGCAATATCCGCAGGTGTACTCAGAAACTTTTCTTGCGCTCCAGGTTGCGGACGAAGGATTAGCGATTCATTCAAAACAGCAAACCTTTACTTTGGAATGATACATTGGAAACGGAGGCAATTCAGTCCAATGGGTAATCGGCCCATACTTAATTTCTTTTGAATCCACCCAATCCGCACCATCCCAATACCGCACCCACCGATAGCGAAGGCGTGAACTTAAATGCTGAACGACTAAGTAACGTCCAGGCTCTTCAGGTGATTCTTCATCCAAATCTCTCCATTCGTATTTCATTGGTTATTCACCATTTCCACTGCTATAGGTTCCACCATAAATCTTAAAATCAGTCGTCTCGTTAATCATTCGGTCTTGTGCTTCATAACTTTTGATAGCAAAGAGAGTAGCAATCACATCTCCATCTTTCACTTTCTTGTTGATAGTAATCAGACGAATCATTTTTGAATAAAGATGTTGGATATTCAAAATTATATTCTTCATCGACAATTCGTATTTCATTCAATTTCACTTCCACGATTTGAAACAAGCATAAATTGTTTGAATAGAGATTCAATCTCATCTTCTTTGAAATAACAGGTTTCCCATGATTCACCCATCAGTTGTTCCCATCCTCCATGTTCGCCTCTCCTATAGTTACTTCCAGGTTCCTCGTCATCTGTCTCTACATAGAACACAATTTCAATACATTTATTTACACTTATAATTTTCATCGACCATTTTCCGGTAAGTAAACTTGCACTTTGACTGAATCATCAATCTTGATATTCTGTCGTTTATCCGCTTCCACGCAATCATCAAAGACCTTTGATGAATAGATAATCGCAATGGTGTCGCCATCCGCCACTTTCTTCGCCAAGGCCGCTAATCGCACGGCGGTTCCTCGACCTTTGCCCATCAAGAACGCATCTTCAATATCGGGGTAATCCGAAATCGCGGCTCTGAAATCCGATTCCTTCAATCCATAATACGCAGCGACTTGGCCTTGCGTCATTCCAATCATAGCGAATTGATAAATATTCTCAGCATCAATCTTCACCACACGGCCTTGCTCTGGACGAGGCGCATATTCCGTGGTTTCTTGCGTATTCGTCCACAATTCAATGGTGACGTTACTTTTCTTCTTTGGTTTAACCTGTTGTCCACGAAGCACCGACTTCGGCAACTGATTCATCTGATTCATTTGCATGATGTTTCTCGCGTCGGCGTTTTGCCGGTTGTTGATTTATACCGTTCGAGAATCACACTAACATACTGCGGATTAAGTTCAATACCGATACAAGTTCGATTCAGTTGTTCACACGCAATCAAGGTGGTGCCACTGCCTAAGAAGGGGTCATACACGAATTCACTGTCATGGTTGCGAATCGGGCGCAGCATACATTCCAACGGTTTCTGAGTACTGTGTCCGGTGTTATTTCGTTGAAGCACTTGACAGTTCCAAACTGTAGACTGCTTCCTTCCACCAATGTAATTCGATTTCTTTCCTTGACGAACCGCATAAGCGCACGATTCATGGCCCCAATGATAATCGCCACGTCCAAATGAGAAATGCGACTTATTCCAAATAATCTGCGAACGAATCGCAAAGTCATTCTTAATCAGACTGTTTGAGACTTCAGGAAAGAAGGTAGGAGCATGATACACATAGGCCACATCGCCTTGAAACAATTTCCATGCTTCTGACCAATCCGATTGTGAATCATTCAATACTTCGCCGACCGCAGTAACATTGTTTTTATCTTTACTTTTGTTATTCCACATTGCTTTACAGTTCTTCGCCGCTTCATTGCGCCACGAAGGATTGTACTTCACCCCATACGGCGGGTCTGTCACCATCAAGAAAGGAATCACACCATTCATTACTTTCTGAACAACGGATTCATCCGTTGAATCACCACAAATAATTCGATGATTACCGAGCAACCACACCTCGCCACACTGTGCATTCCATTTATTATGAGTAACGTCAATCTTGTTAATCTTTTCATTCATAATTACTTCAGATTGAAATGGAATACTATTTTGAGTGCTATTCATAGTCAGACACGATAAAAGGGGTCTGAGATAGACCCCTCTGGTTTTGGTAAGGAGAGTATAGCATTGTTAATACAAGCTGTCTATAGGATAAACAATAAAAAACAGCCTACAATGACAAATGCTAATACCAAATCATCATCAATAAACATTATCGGTAACAATCCATTAAAACAAGGATACCAATAACTAAAGCAACAGCAGACAATACGAATACAAACATTGATTTAATCCTCTAGCTCAATCAACACTTGCAGATAACCCACTGCATCCATCAATTCTTCCTGAAGATGAATCAACCAGTCCTTTCGATTCAAGTCCGTTCTGTCCAATCCAACGCCGTACTTATTCAATCCAACCACTGAACGATTCAGAAACTTTTCACGAACGCGGTTAATGATGGGGTCGAAGCATTCACCACGATACGCCGGGCCAGGGAAATCAATCGGTTCGCTCATGAATTTCCTTTATCGGATTCTTTTTGTTTTTCAAGCGCACGAGAAAGAGATTCGTAAGAACGAACACGTTCTTCATATTTGATTCTCGCATACATAATCTCTTCATTTTGAGATTCAAGACTATCTTTAATTCTTAATAGTTCTTCTTCAATATAACCATAAGGATTATTCGTACTCATGGTTACACTCCTTGGCTCGCCGTGGTCGTCATTGAATTGTTGTAGCGTCCTATCACTGCATACGACCTGTCCATCGGAACTGGATGACAACGATAGAAAACCATCTGACCAATCTTCATTCCGGAATTCAGCAACAGCGAATGATGCTCTAAATCATTCTTCAGTTCCAACGTCAGCCGTGAATTATTGAATCCAGGATCGACCCAGACCGCCAACATGTTATTCAGACCCGCACGAGCCACACTCGACTTCAGCTTGAACTCACACGAAATGTCATTCGGCAAGTTAAACATTTCAATGGTGGAAGCCAGAATGAACCGATTCGGTTTCATAATGTAGCCGCCATCACCAATAAAGACTCGATCCAGCTTCGGACTTTCTTTTGCAGACAATGAAACAATCTGGTCAAACTCTTGTGGCTTTGATTCAACCAGTATTTC
>JADKJE010000015.1 GCA_016722515.1 Alphaproteobacteria bacterium | reverse complement strand
ATGATGTACTCTCTGATGCTGCAGCTTTCTGCAATGCGAATTCAGACGCATCCGTTGTATATGGCAACATGTTGGTTCAAAACCGCGATGGCAAATTGTCTAGGATTCAACAGCGGATATCATCACAATTTGATTTTTGGTTTAAAGTGCCGTTATGCCATCAATCCGCCTTCATAAAATTCCAAGATAGCAACGTACTATTTTATGATTTGCGCTATAAAATATGCGCAGACTATGATTTGTTCTGGAGATTGTGGGATCAAGGAAAAACGTTCAAAAAATTCAATAAAGATGTTGGAGTGTATCAATGGGGCGGAGCCTCTCATCGCAAACTAATCCAATTACAATTGGATCGTGCTTGCATTGTATACCAGCACACAAACGCCATTGGTTTTTGCGTATTCATACCTGTGCTTGCGTTTCAAGTCTTTAAATCATTCGCTATAAAAATTCGGGACATGAAACGGAAAGGATCAAGATGACAAGTAGCATTTCCGTGATAATGGCGGCAAGAAATGAAGAACAATTCATTGGCGAAGCCATAGATTCGATACTATCACAATCGCACGAATGCTTCGAATTAATCATTGTTGATGACGGATCAACCGATTCCACTTATCAAATTGCTGAAAAAAGAGCAGAAATTGATGATCGAATTCGGTTGATTCGCGGAGGAGGAATGGGTCCTGCTGCTGCAAGAAGTCTAGCAGTAGACATTTCACGAGGCCAATACATTTTAATAATGGATGCCGATGATGTTGTCCCGAATGATAGGATTGAAAAATTACTCTCCTTGGCTGGTAATCAGCCGAGAGTTATGATTGGGTCAAATGTTAAATTAATGGACGTAGACAAAAATCTTGTAGGAGAAATCATTTACCCCCAGTCAAATAAGGAAATACGAGCTGGATTCCGCAGATTATGGAATCGGAGTGTTATGATGCCGGGAACGATTTTGGCGTCTTCTGACTTGTATCGTGACTATCCATATAACAACAACTTTAAATATTTAGAAGATTGGGATTTCGTTCTACGAGTATCTGAAGATCCATCAGTATATTTCGCTAATTCGGCAGAGTTTTTGTATCACTATAGGCTAAAGCCGAATTCCGTTTCAATGAACTGGAAAATGCGAAACCAATATAACGCGCTTCTTATTGAAAACCAAATCCGACGCCGCAAAGGATTAAAGCAAATCGAATCACTGCCGCTTTTATATCAGGAATTTCGCGGCCATCCATTTACACTATCTCGATTCATTTTTATAGTTGCGGCTAAATTCGTACAGCATAATATTTGGCGCTTTAAAATGAAGAAACTTTTAGGTATTTGAATTGGCCTTGAATGCGATCCAGCCTAATCGTGACCTTTTTACGTCAAGGTCGTTTTGGCTTCTAATGATTGTCCACTCCCCCAATCGATATTTAGCCACTCTCTTGTTGGTATTTTTCTCGATCTTGCAAATTAGAAAGACAAATAAGCTTTGTTGCACGCGTGATATATTCGCCCCTTTCGCAGGCTATTTTGTTGCGCATTGCATTGGCTGTTTTGCGTTTATTCAACACTTCTCTAATCTTAACAATTTGGCATGGGCATGCTTTAACCTTTCAACCGTCGTCTCCGCCTTCGCGCTTTCCGTGATGCTTGATAAAGATGATATTCTCTCTGGATTAAAGCTCTTTATTATTGTTGAAAGTGGTGTGTTGATGGCTCAGTATTTAATACTTGCAGTAAAGTTTGGGACCATTTTCGTATTTTCTGCATATGCTGGTGCCGGGGACGCTTTAGGGGGCACTCTCTTCGGATTCTCATCACCTCTCGCTGTATCACTTATGATGATCTCCTTATATTTTCTGTTTATCCGATATAGTGACAATTCTGTCAAGAACAGCCTTTTATATGCAGCGGCAGCGGCATTGTTTTCTACTTTTCCAGGTATGATGTCTGCTGTAGCCGTATTTTGTTTAACTGTGGCTCTTGTGTTTGTTGCGTTTTCTGTGAGAGAGTTGTTCTTGATGGAAATATCGAGACTGACTCTATTTGTCATCCCTGTTACATTTGCCAGCTTGGGCATTTTAGTGTTTTTTTTGGGTGAGAACATCGAATATATGGGCAATATTTTCTTGCTAATGTTAAATTTTGATAATCCGCCGATTAAGATTTTGGCTATCCAAAAGTATTACCAAATGATTGCATCTAATTACAGCTATCTTTGGGTCGGCTCAGGATTGGGGAATTTTACAAGTAGAGCTGGCGCAATGGTTAGTGGGCAATATTTTGAACATCAGCCTTTTTTTGTATCTATTACGCCAAGTACCGAAATGTCTAAGTTTATTTTGCCTTTTTGGAATCGCGGAATGTTTAACGAAATGGTCGGCGGCTCTATTGGCAATAGCATGATCAATGAGCCATTCAATCTTCATCTTTCTGTCTTAGCAGAATGCGGGATTTTGGGATTCTTGATTTGGGAAACGTCTCAATTGATCGCAGCTTTTCGCTCTTTGGCTTCAAATAACCGAAGCTATTTTGCTATTCTTGTTTTTTCTTTTGGGATTTTTTTCACCAATGATTGGCTAGCGTACCCTAATTTCGCTTTAGTCCTTTTTATGCTTGCCAAAGCAAGCTCCAGGTTTAGATCCCAAATAGAAACAAGATCAGTTTTCAGCAAGGGAGGATTGCATGAATAAGGATTCTGATGTAATCAATTTAAAACAGTTGGGATTGAATATCATTGTCAAATGGAATGTGATTCTTTTGTCTGGTATTGTTGCAGGAGCCATTGCTGGAGTGTATGCCGTTTTTATTGCGAAACCTGTTTATATAGCCAGCGCTCAATTCATTCCTACAAAAGGTTCTGGTGAAGGTCAGATGTCCGCTGCCGCCGCATTAATTGGCGCCAAACCCCCGAGTAATGATGTAGAATTATTTCAAAGCATTCTAGTTTCCAGGAGAGTCATAAATCGATTTATGATGATGCAAATACCTGATAGCACAGGCCGGGCAAATACACCGCTGTTTAAATTGCTGCATGTTGACACTGCAAATCGGATTGAATTCGATGATGTTGTTGAAAGTATTACTAATTCAATTAACGTTGAAGCAGATGCGAAAAGTCGAGCGAATGTTATTAATGTGATGTATTCTGCAAGATCCCCTTGGCTAGCAAAATCTGGAGGGGACGCATTAGTTAAGTGCGCCTTGGATGTGTTCTCCGAGATTAAGGACCAACGCTATTCTACCAGTATGGAAAAATTGGAAGTTGCCATCGACGAGACCTACAAAGAATGGCTACATGCCTCAAGCCTTCTTGCTGCTTTCAATGACCGTAATCGATCCATTGCACTTGCCAATCAAATGTTGAATCTATCAAAATTAGAAATGGAAAAGGCGGTAAAAGAACAGAAATATCTTCTGGCAAGAAAAGAGTACGAGGAGATAAATCTAAATTCACTGAAGGCATCAGTACCAATCATTATGATTGATTCAATGAATTACCCACGAAGGAAGACAAAACCAAATCGACGTTTATTAATTGCCGCAGGCTTCTTTTCAGGCATTATCATTTCTACTTTCTTCTATGCTATAAAGCATGGCGATTCCGGCGTATGATGTTGCGAATTCTAAAAGAAAAGCTTGTTCACAGGGAATTACTCGCCGAAGGCTCGTTGGTTACATTTATAAATCCTTGGTCATATTTGGTGATGAGGAGTGATCCTGAGGTTTTTAGGAAAATAGACGTTTTGCATGTCGACGGAATATCATTAGTTATAATTTTACGCCTTTTTATGGGCGTTGCTGTTCGACGAACAAGTTTTGATATGACATCAATGGCAGCAGAGGTGTTCCGTATTTGCTCAGAGCGCGGATTGTCGATTGCTTTTGTTGGTTCTGAGCAACATCAAATTGAAATGGCCGTTTTTAATATTCACAACAGCTACCCTAGTTTAAATATTGTTTCGTACAGGAATGGTTATTTCTCGACGTGCGAAGATCAAAATGAGTATTGTCGATATTTAGCCAGCACTGCTCCAGATGTAGTGGTTGTAGGAATGGGAACTCCAAGGCAAGAAGCTTTCCTTTTAAAAATACGTGAATATGGATGGCGTGGCTGCGGGTTTACCTGCGGAGGCTTTTTTCATCAAACCGCAAAGCGGCTTGATTATTACCCATCTTTGTACGACAAATTGAATCTACGCTGGCTTTACAGAATCATCGACGAGCCAAAGTTGATTTCGCGATATTTGATTCAATATCACTTGTTTTTTTGGCTTTTCTTTTTCGATTGGGTTGTGTTGTTAATTGGTAAATTCAAGGCGTTTTTTCGCACTGCCAATTAGCAAGTTTTAGCGTCTAGGTCGGAGAGATTGTCACTTAACCCTTGGCAGGTAGAAGCGTGAGTTCAATTTGTCTTCTTGCTGTATTTGGTCGTCTTTTTGTTACTGCACTGCCTTTACTGCATCTCGATGACGCTCGGACCCTCCGCACCTCCGGTTTGCCCCAACTCTTGCGAGCGTTCCATCAACAAGCACTTGATTCTGGCAAAATCGGTCATGCTTTGCCTCAGCTTTTTTCTGGCGAGATAGAATCCCTCGATTTATTTAAGCATGGTGATACAACCCTCAGGCTTAGCCCTCTCATTGGACTTGAATTTCGTAATCCTGATGACGAGTATGGGTGGGCTATGGATGCTGGAGCTCGGCTAGTAGGAACCACCAACAATCTTGCCTTTTGGGTCGAAGCAGAAATGGTTATGGCAAAAACCACACAAAGTTTGCGGTCTTGGGACGGACAGTATCAAGAATTTCAACAGAGTGGAGACAATTCGAATCTTTCTTATACCTCATATAGCCGCTACGAGGGGATGCTAAATGCAATGACCACTTTCGGCCAATTCAGTTTTGGGCGCAGCAAGGTGCATTGGGGGCCATCCGTTGAATACCCGTTGGTACTTGGCAGTTATTCTTCTCCTTACCCATTCTTTGACTGGCAGTTGGAATGGGGCGACTTTCGGATCCACTCTCTTTGGGCGACGCTTTCAATCGATGGATCTGGCCGGTTCAGAAGCAACACTGATTCGCGGTCCCTATACGCCCACCGATATGAATGGCTCGGAACTTCCTGGCTCACGATTGGCGCAAGCGAAGCCATGTTTCTGTATAATCACGAAGAGCCAGCTGGAATTTTTCCTTTCGCTCCACTTTTTATGGAGAAGGGCCAAGGATTGGAAGATGGCAATAATGGTGAGCTTGCTTTTGATGTTGAGATTCGACCATTCCATGGATTACGATTGTACAGTGAATTTCTAATCGACGATATGTCTGAGCCATTCAGCCTGTTCAATGGTCTTTGGAAAAACCGCTGGGCATATACGGTTGGCTCACATTATGCCTTCCGCTGGCATGAGAGCGATTTTGGCCTTATTTTTGAATATTCACATGTTGAACCATGGGTTTACACACATTACGTTGAGAAAACTGTCCAAGCTACTCATCAAGGCAATCTTTTAGGTAATCATAATGGCCCAAATTCACGTTCAATTAATATCAATGGGTATGGAGCCTGTGGGAACTTGCATCTTGAATCCTCTATGGAGTTTGTATGGAAAGGTGCTGACATGGGGTCGCGTTGGACTGACACTCTTTCAGATAACGAAACTACTCAGAAAACTTTTCTCGCCGGAGGAGGAAAATTTGGGGTACGCAACGAAATCCATATGGGTTGGAGTTTCGGATATGCGACGGCTTGGTTTGATCTTGCAAAGGTGATATACTGGACAAATACGCAAAGCGTCAAGCCCTCGGCACCTGTTGCTTTACGTCTCGAATTCAGGTACTAGACTCATACCTTTGTATGAGGATTCCACCTCAAGCGACACCCGGTTTTCTCGAACTGATTCACGGATTTCGCGAGAGTCCGAATTGACTTTTCATTGATTTGCGTACAAATACCTTTTAATCAGATCAATTCAACAATAGAAAACTCCAATCGTTATCGCGTTCTCATATCTTATTTGGCATTACCAAGCCATTACCTGTAAAGCTCTTATTCCTCAAACAAATACATTCAGATCTTCAAGTCTTTGATAACTCAAAATATCACGGTCCCCGACAATTGCAGCTGGATTGCCTGCCATGATTGCGCACGAAGGTATTACGGTACACCTCGTACCACTGCACCCACACTGATTATTGCACCGTCACCAATAGCTGGCCCTGGCAAAATACTTAAATTAGCTCCAATCCACACGCAATCGCCAATATCCACAGTCTTCAAAATATCATCTTTCCCATATGGAATGGAGTCTATAGATTTACAGCTATGATTCGATGAATAGACAGTCAATATATTCTCAATATGGCAGAATTTTACAAACTTTACGCCACCTTGCGCATTGATGTAACACTCTCTGTTTAATACCGTACCCACTCCGGGGGTTATTGTTTTGGGCTGCACAAAATGGTAATTCACCAAACGTTTGGGCCACAATGATAACCTGCTTTCCATAGGCATCACATTGAGAAAACAGGGCTTTACGGCACCATATACGCATGATTCTACTCTCAACCTTGTGGTGAAGGTGAGGATAAGTATTTGGATGGATTATACAACCTGAAGCGTCTAGTTTGGAAGGTGGTAGTCTCAATATAGCTGAGTGGGTTAATAACGGTTACTCTGACCCGTCCCCCTCTGAGCGGACAAGTTACGCAGCCATTTTGAGTTCGAATTCGATGGGACTGCATCCATCGAGCGTGGTGTGTCTTCGGGTCTGATTGTACCAGCCGTCGATCCAATCTAGCATGGCGATCTCCACGGCACTGCAGTCATCCAGAATGAACTTGGCGATGCCTGTTTCCTGCTTCATTGTTCCGAAGAAGCTCTCCGTTGGCGCATTATCCCAACACTGGCCTCTCCGACTCATCGACTGCAGGATTCCCGAATCGCGGAGGTACTGCTGAAGGTCAATGGACGTGTATTGGCAGCCTTGGTCTGAGTGGAACATCAGGCGCCAACGCCTTGGGCGCCGTAGCCGAATCGCTTTGGACAACGCGCTCTTGACCAGCGTCGTATCGGGCTTGTCACTGACGGACCACCCAACGATCCGACGGGAGAATAGGTCCAGAATCACCGCGAGGTAAACCCAACCGAAAGCGGTCCAGATGTAGGTGATGTCGGAGGTCCACACCCGGTTCGCGCGTTTCACCTCGAACTTCCGTTTCAGACGATTTTTGGCAACTCGATGTTCTCCGCCTTTCCCCTTGCCGTAAGGCTTGGGAAGGCTTGCCGTGGGCCTCAATCCTTCTTCGGACATCAGACGAAGTATCAGCTTGCGCCCATGGTGATGCCCTTGCTTGACCAATTCCCGTCGGATCGACCGATGACCGTAGTTGCACCGTAACCGCTTGAAGGTCGTATGGATCGCAACCCTCAATTCCTGGTGGTCAGGAGTCTTGTCGCGCTTGCTCCAATCGTCCAGGCCTGAGCGGCTGACCTCTAGCGCCTTGCACATCCGGCCAACCTTGTGAGAGCCTTTCATCCCTTGGATCCAGGCGTACTTCTCGGAGGGACTCGATCCCTGGCGAAGTACGCCGTGGCTTTTTTTAGGATCTCGTTCTCCTCGCGGAGATTGGCCACCTCCTTTTCCAAGGCGGCCAATCGGGCCTTCTCCTCCAAGGCCATCGCCAGCCCCTGGCCTTTGCTCCGAGCAAGCTCCGCAGCGTTGATCCAACCGTTGAGGAGGCTGTAGCCAACCCCGAGTTGACGAGCTGTCTCGGCAATGTTGCGGCTTTCGACGCCATCTTAACCGCTCGCCCTTGAATTCAGGATCGTATGCGCGGCGCTTCGTTTTTGGCCTTAACTTCCATGACTCCAACCTACCTGATCGTTGCGTCCGTCAGCAGGGGAACGGGTCACTCCTCACTCGTAGAGCTTCTGTCCATTAATCCAAACAGCACCGCTTGGCTCTTGATCGCCTTCTCCAGATCGCCCAGATGCACCGATTCGTTCTCCGAATGCGCGTTGCACCACGGATCCTCCACGCCCACCAATAGCGCGGGAATGCCGCCCAACGCCTCGGTGACGGCTTCCACGAACGGGATGCTCGCCCCGCAACCGATGGCCACCGGCGCTTTGCCGTAGCCAACAAACAAAGATTGTCGGGCCAGAGCGAACACGGGATGCTCGGTGGACGTTCCCCACGAAGGCGCGAGACTTTCCTCCGAAATAGTGAGCTCCATTCCCGCTGGCACCCTCGCCTGCAGGTGCGCCTTGAGCAACTCCATGGTGCGGCGCGGATCCATGCCTGGCACGATGCGGATGCCGATGCGCGCCCACGCCGAATCCATCAAAACATTTCCAGTCTTCCCTTTGGTTCCCGACTGGATGCCATTGACGGAAACTGCCGGAGTGCGCCACAGACGCCGCCCCAGGTTCACACCGTCGATGGGCGCGACGCCAACGGGAATGCCACCTTGGTTCGCGAAATTGGCGCGATCGAACGGCAGGCTCTTCCAGTCGAGCAGCTCCTGCTCGGTGGGCGGAATCACGCCATCCAACAGACCTTCGATGGCGACAGATCCGTCGGAATTTGTTAATGATGACAAAACCCGGCAGAAAGACTGGATCACATCCGGGACGGTGCCACCCCACAGGCCCGAATGGACGGGACGCCGCAGCGCCTTGAGTTCGATTTCAACCGCTACCAATCCGCGCAGCGAAACTGTCAGCGACGGAATCCCGGTGTCGTAATTTGCCAGGTCGGCGATCACCACCACATCGGCGGCCAGCATTTCCTTGTGCGACTGGATGAACGATTCCAGGTGGTCGGATCCCACTTCCTCTTCGCCTTCGATGAGGATGGTGACATTGACTGGCAACGCGCCACTGGTCTTGTACCAGGCTTCGATGGATGCCGCGTGGAGCGCCACACCCGCCTTGTCGTCGGCGGCACCGCGCCCATACAGGCGGCCATCGCGGACAGTGGGCTCGTAGGGTTTGGACTCCCACAGTTCTTCGCGCATTGGCGGCTGCACATCGTGGTGGGCGTACAGCAAAAGCGTTGGCTTGTCGCCACCCGCACGATGATCGCGCGCGATCACGTACGGGGGAATGTCGTCGACATGCAGAACCTGCACCTCGGGAAGACCGATGTCGCGAAACCACGCCGCCACGGCCTGCGCCGAATCCTCGACATGCGCCGGGTCGAATCCCGGAAACGAGCAGGAAGGAATGCGGACAAGTTCCGACAAACGACGGATCGTGTCGGGGAAGGAACGGGAGCAGTTCTCGAGCAAGGCGTCCTGGTTCATAGCCTTGCAAGGTAGGTCGTGGGTCAGGTCTCGGCCGCTAGAAGCAACGCCGAATGCAGAGCATGCGTCTTTCTGTCGGCGAACCACTTGGCCTCGGTATCCTGGCTGAGCACCAAAGACGCCAACAACGGTTTGTCGAGCATCTCCTGCAAACCCAGCATGTGCCGCGCATCCGGAGGCGAGACATTCGCTGTCATTTTGATTTCGATCGCGAAGTATCCATCCTCGCGCTCCAAAAGCAGGTCGATTTCCCGACCGTCGACCGTGCGCAGAAAATGAGGGCGAATCGGGAGCGACAGAGTCCGGATCATCTTGACGATTTCCGCCACCACGGCGCTTTCGTACTCGGCTCCATCGACCGGCCCCCTGCGACCCGTCAATGAGCGCAGGATTCCAATGTCCAGAAAGTGGATCTTGGGCATCTTCGACAACCGCTTTTCCTGGTTGCGAAACCATGGCGCAAGCAAGATTGCCTGGTAGGACATTTCGAGATACCGCAGGTATTTCTGGACCGTCAATGCCGCGATCGAAGCTCCACGGCCGAGCTCGGCATATTGAATCGTCTGGGCCGTCCGATGCGCCG
>JADKJE010000014.1 GCA_016722515.1 Alphaproteobacteria bacterium | reverse complement strand
GATTACCGATGAAGGTATTGAGCTTCTTGTAGATCTCACCAAAGGGACCCGTACCTGTAACAGGTTTCCCTGAGTTTAACTCAGCCTCAATCACATCCACCTTATGCAAGGCTTTAGCATCTGCGTTGATAGATGTCTGAAACTGAGCCAGCATCTTACGTTCAGGTTGAGAGGCTTTAGCTTCCTTAGCTTTAGCAGCAGCCAAAGCATTACGTGCCTTCATCTGAAGGGTCTGACGCCACTGCTGAGAGTGGTCAGCAAGCTTCTTCTCTTCTTGACCCTGCTTCCACTCGATATCACCACGCTGCAATGCAGCTTGTTGATAAAGCCCACGAACCTCATCATCAGAGAGGTTAGGAAGGGTGTTGTTCTGGCGAACCTGACGAAGGAAATCCTCTTGGCGCTTGTTCTCCTGCTCCTTAGCACTGGGTTGATTCTGTTGAATCTGCTCAGCTGTAAGAGCCTGGTACTGATCACCAGAGATTTCTTTGCGGTTAGGGTTAACAGCAGTATCAGGTAACTGAGTAGCAGGCAAAGCCTCAAGCTTACCCTGCTGACGTTGGTTCTCCTTCAAGTCATTCGCGTGACGAAGCTCTTGCTCAGTCTTAGCGCGTTGCTCAGTTTCACCAGCACGGCGGTTATCTTCATCAAGGTTACGGGTAGATGCTTTCATCCACTCAGACTGACGGTCAGCGTTCTGCTTGCTGACAGAAAGTTGACCTTCATCCATTTGCTTCTGATGAGCCAACTGAGCAGACTTCTGCTCACGGTCTTTGTACTCGTTGTACAGATCATTCAGACTCAACGGAAGGTCACCAAACTGCTTCAAACGAGCTTCGTGACGCTGACGGAAGTCAGCATCACGTTGAGAACGGAGAGCATCAAGTTGGAGAAACGGATTCATTAATCCCTCATCGTCTGAACTTTAACTTTGATAACCTGAGATTTATCAGCAGGATTCTCATAGTAGTTATAACCACCAGCTGAGTAAACCGGGCTACCCCAGGACGCAGCGTTCTGAGCGTAATCAGCTTGACTCATCTCTGGTGCATCCCGCACATGAGAGACATCAGTAGCACCGATAGTGGTGTTATCTGGTGTAGGTGCATCACCACCCTGCATACCATCAAGCATCTGCTGATAAGCAGTCCAAGCAGCCTGCTTGATAGCAAGGTTAGCTGCATCGTTAGAGCCTTTAAGCCCCATTCCCAACCGATCAAGGTACTCCTGACGTGCATCAGTGCGAACACCAGAGATAGCCTTTTGAGCATCCAATGCAGCACGCGAACGCATGTCACCAGACAACGCACCTAGGGCACCAGAGGTGCCGAATCCTGATGCACCCATACGGGCATTCAGATCAGCTTGACCAGCACCAACATCACGAAGCATTTGGTCACGGATGAGCTTCTCATCTTCAGTGGTATTACGTGGACCTTCACCGAGAAGTTTGCTAATAGCCTGTTGATACAACTCTTCATTACTCATCGGTGTTTGGCTATCATCTCTCGGATCACCTACAAATGATCCTGGTCCCGGCTTATCGGTTAAAATATCAGTAAATTTATCATTTACTGATTGATTAATCAGTCTCGGAGGACCATTAGCAGCAACAGCAGAACCATCAGAATCAGGTTCACTGAGTTGCATGTTAAACTGACCGGCCGGAGGTGTTCTACCGGTCACGTTTGGCATCCCTTGACCAGAAGACATCCCAGGAGCCGCAGTTGACGGAGGTGCACCAGAGGTCAGACCAGTTGAAGCTGTTGCAGGTCTAGGGCCTTGAGCCTGCTGTGCTGTGGCCTGAGGTGCGCGAACCTGCATGTTCGTAGTCGGTACCACAGGTGCAACATCTTTACCCTCAGACGCCATGCGTGCAGCTTGTGACTGCATTTGAAGGTGCTTAGGGGTTTGTTGCTTAATGAATGATTGCTTAGGTTTCATGTAGAGCATTGGTTACACCTGGAAGAGTACAGCGTACTCCAGTTTTACATCTGCCGTCGTCCCTACCCTGGCACTGGCTCTTAAATTGTAATCATCAGTTGGATCTGATGGGTCTGTTGCTTGTACACCGTTACCACTGAAGAAAGCTCTAATCTGTTCATCAGTGACGGTAACATTATCCCAAACAGCTACATCCCTAACCCGCATTTCTGGAGCTGCAAAACCAGCACTAGATCCCAGTCGGATAAGTTGCGGACCTGTAGGCATAGCAGTACCGGTAGTAGAAGAAGCAGTACCAGCGATATAGGATACAGTGTTACCGACATTAAACTGAAACACCAGGATGAACCAAGCACCAGTCACTTGTGAGAAGTGACCTCCGGTCGGATTATGAACTTCCGGTACAGCGGTATAAAACTGAACTAAGCCGTACCCAGGAATACTGATAATCGTCTGGACTGCATTGACATTATCTACCCAAATACGTAGAGCTAACGTTTTACCGCTAAAATCATCGGTAATATCAAAGTATTGATTAACAAAGATATTACCACCACCAGTGAACTGGTAGTATGAGGAAGCAACAGCAGTAATCGACCCACCTGTGTTACTCACAGATTGCCAAACCTGTGAACCCCATGTTTGGGTAATGGTAGTTCCTGTTGGGATAACACCAGGAGTAGCTGACGAGCCACTGAAACCCTCATCAGGGGTGATAGGCTCTACTTCTTTCGTTGATGCCTCATCCTGCACAGTTGCAGAACCTGTAGTGCTGCTAATGGTGCTTGTTGCAACTGAAGCAGCACTTTGATCTAACAAATCCCATGAAAATACATCAGAACTAGATGCGGCTGTTGCGATATAGGAGAGAAGTCGTGACCACGTTCTACCGGCAGCAGGAAGAGGTAAATCTCTCTTCTGTGTCGACACATCAGAGGTACCGACGTTACGGTACGAAGAAACGTAAATCTTCAGATCATGCGTAGCATCAAAATCAGCTGTAACTGCCGACTCAATAGAGGAAAACTCAGTATTCAACTGAGTGGCACTAACCGTGTCCCCTGATGCAATCTGAAGCACTGAGGTATCGGTATACTCCGTGCGGGTAGCGTTACTCCATCGACTGGAGCGAAAATGAACGATGCAACGACAAGCGGTATTAGTTCCAGAGGTGGAACTATACGTAAAGGTTACCGCTGTATTTAGCGCAACCTTAACACCGTTTTGCTTCTGATACTTCCGTGCTTTAGTGGTTGCACCAGCAGTCGTGACAGAGCAAACTGTTGAGTTCGTAGCGGAACAAGTGATTGAAATAGTCTGACCGGCTGCTTGATAGACCTCCAACTCCAAAGCCAGGATTTCATAACCCTTAGGTGCTTTGATTGTGAAGTATCGTTCAGCTAGGTTAGAGCTAGACGCAAGACCAGTGAAGTCAAGCTCAAAGGAATCGTACGTCCAGTGCCTATTCTGTGACTTCGTCACGTCATTGGCGATTTGCTGGAAGTTACCAATGAGGTGAGTAGGGCTAAGCTGTTGCCCTGTTTCAAACTTAAACGGAATGCGAGGAGGACTCATCGCGTTCTCCTTCTAACCTTAGCCAGTAGAATTAACAATGCTTTATCACATGCTGTTGCACTAGCACTTGACAACTGGAGCTGATAACTGACATTAGCTTTAAGAACAGTGAATGGTGATGTAAAGCTAGAATGAGTATCAGACTTACCAACTACGCTAGTGTTTGTAATCGTTACGGTTTGATCCATCAAATATTTAGTGTACTCAACAGCAGTATCAGGGTTGATAGCTTTGAGCGTACCAGTAATAACTAAGCTCGCATTAGTTGAGTAAGTCTGTAACCGCAACCCCTGCAACTCAATATCATCAAGTGGGGTGAATACGTAGGTTCGCAACGATGCTGCGATAGCATTGGTAAGGTCAAAGACCCTAAGTGTCTTCTGCGTGGTTTCATTTCCAGACTTCATATTAGTCAACAGTGTTGACGTTTTATCTGAGAAGTTGGTATTGAGGTTAGCAGCTGAGATTACGCCAGAGAGTGTAACTAGTGTCATTAGACTCTCCCTTTCCCAGGACCTTTAATATCAATGTCAATGACGTTTGGTATGAGTGCTGGGTAATGCTGAAGCTGAACTTCAAACCCTAGATCGTCACCACGAATCGCCATTGGTACCTTCACCGAGCGTAGCCGATTTTCCTCATACGTGCCGCTACCCCAAGAGCTAGTGCCGATGATAGGTGCATAAGCAATAGGCGTGACACTTTTCTGAGTGTCCAACACCCGTACCATAGCAACCTTGTACGTGTTGACATTAAAACTAACTCTACGGATAACAGGTGAACCTGCTGGAGACCCACCCATTCTACCGGCAATAGACCCGTACATTGTATCAGTACCATCTACAGCACGAGCATTCCCGTTACGGACAAAGAAACGGTTTACACCAGCACCCATGTCCATTAGGAACATCTCGTTACCATCTTGCTCAGACAACAGAGCTGTAACGACAAAACCTGTAGAATAACTAGTGGTGATCCAAGACTGGTACTCAGACGACATATCCGAATAGTGCAGGTATTTACCAATGACAACATAAACGCCGTTTTGACCACCGAAGATCCAACCTTGCCGATAGTCAGCAAAGGTAATCCTACCAGGTGAAGAACGGGACACCATAGACTCATCTAGCGCGATGGTATCAGCTTGCGCATCATCAATTAGGCGGTATCCGCCATCAGTGAGACCAAACACTCTACCAACAGCACAACAGCTATTCCTGAACCCGGCACAGGCGTAATCAGTCAACTTCGACCAGATACCGATAACAAGTTGACCGCTAGCAGCCGCATCCTCAGGAAGAGCCCATACACCAGAAGAGGTGACGATGATAAGTGCCCCGCCCTTATTGACGTGGAGCCCGTACACCGTTCCACCAGGAGGGTTGAGGATGTTCTCAGCCACATAGGTGCGAGGGTACAACGCATCAGAGAAGTAGAGAGCATCACCAGGAGAGATGACAGTTCTACCAGCCCATGAAACGCAAAGACCCTGGGGGATATCCAGGGCTGTAGTCGCAGGGTTTACAGAGTTGACCTTTGCCGCAACAATCAAACCACTACCAACCACACCCCAGAGCGTAGGAAGACCCGGGCAAGCAACAGTAATCTCATCCTCAACAATGGAATGAGTCACATCCATCGGAGCTACAGAGACGCCATAATCGTAGCTGAATAGCTCAACAAGGTACTCGTCTAGGACATAGAGCTTTACAGTAGTATCAAGAACTACAGCGTAATGCCAAACGGAATCATTTGTAGGGTGCTTAACAGTAAAACCACCAAATACTTTGGTGGCTGCTGTAAAGGGTGTAGTACCGCTAAGCGAGTTATCAAACGCCTGACGTACACAAAGCTCCCCAGATTGGAGAGCTTCTACATTACGCAGATCCCAGTTTTTTGTCTTAATGATCATGTGTTATATGATCCTGAAGGTGTGGGTAAATCTGATGCGTGTAATGTAATAGTACCGCAATTAGTATTACCTAAAACTGTATTACTACCAGCACCACCACTAGTGGTAATATTACCACCGGACATTTGATTACCTGACACAACACATTTGCTACCTGTAACAGTTACAGCGGTACAAACATTATCACAAATTCGTACACCATCAGCACTGGTAGTGATAGAGCCTGCACTACCACCTATGAACCTGCTGTTTGTCCCGGACATAGACACGTTGTTTAAATCAGAGTCGATAATCTTACAGACTCCAGCTGTTAACAACAACTCACTAGCGATCAAACCGATCGCATGTACAGCGTTTGTACTGTTTACGAGATAAACACTACCTGCTGCACTTATGACACTATCATACAGATATAGAGTAATATTTGCGGTGTTTTGACAAATGTCATAGGCATTTGAGTAAAATTCTGTGTTGATTAACTTGAAGTACCCGCTCAAAGAGTTAGCGTTCAAGATAAAATCAACAGCATTTCCAATTTTAGAATCTAAAACTTCACAGGAGCAAGTACCGAAAACAGTATCTACTGTACCAAACTTAACCAATGATGTAAACTGTGATGCCGAATCTAGCATCAAGATGTTCTTGATGATAACGTTTACCGTATTAATGGTAAACATTGAGATGGCTGCTGTAGTGGTGAATCCGTTACCGCAAAAATCAATCTCACAAAAAGCTAACTCAGGGGGTATAATAATAGACCGGGTAATAGGAAAACCCTCTGCAATTTCAATACGAAACCTTTTTTTAAGGTTAAGGGTTGCAGAGGTTCCACTACCCAAGCCAATAAAATAAGTGATAGCGGCTTGAAGCTCCGCTTCAGACCGCACAACACGTTTATAGGTAGCAGATTGACTCAACGGCTGCTGCCACGGGAGTCTCCGCTTCTCCAGACTCATGACAACACCAAGACGAGCTGCTTGGTTGAAGCAGTCCAAGTGTCTTTAACCCACTTGATGTGATCAGAATGCCAGCCACGAGAAACAGGGAACGGCATAGCACGTGGAACATGAGCATGAGTAAGTACCGTTCCCATCAGTTCGCTATTCAATGACTGAAGCTCAGCACGAAGCTCAGCATCCTTCACAGCACAGAATATAGCAGCCTGGACACAAACCCAATGGTCGAATGCATACCAGGAGTTGTAAGCAGTCGCACCAGAACCAACCAGAGGATGTGACGTGGTAGTCGGAATAGCCATCCTAGGAACATAGCGAACCTGCACAGTCCTAGACGTCGAATCCGCTAGACCGCGGTCCTCGGTCTTGTTAGCCTTAATCGGGTAGTAGCTGTTTCCAAACTGCACTGAAAGACCTTTAACCACCAAGGGATCCTCGGTGGTTAGGTCACAAACGCCAGAAGTAGTGGAGGTTTTCGACGCAAGCACATCAAAGCGCTCTCCTCCGTTAGCCAGGTAATCATCAAGGCACTTACTCAAAGCATACTGCAACGCAGTATCAATCTGCGTCGTTGACCAACGTTCATTCGGATTGGATGCATCGTTGTCATCCAGATGATCCGCAACGATGGTGCGTGCTTGTGCAAGTGTCAACGTGCTCATTTGTTACCCAACCAAATCGTCGTTCGATTAGCTCGACGGAAATCATCCGTCATCTCGCACAACTCATCGACTCGTCTTTGGGCCGCTTCTTTTTCTTCATCTTTTGCTAACGAAGCCAATTCATTTGCAAGAGCAGTTACCGCTTCTTGCGACTACCGCGAGTCGCCAGAAGACGAGAAAAGGGATACTCCGCAGAGATTGCGGTTATGTCCCGATTCACCTTCACCAAGATAGAGATATCATCGGTGAGTGGAATCTTGACCGGAATCTCTTCCGCAACCAAGATGTCACCGAGGACACTCTTCATGGGGATGAGCCCCCACGGACGACCATAACGTTCAATCTGTTCAATAAGCTGAGTCCGTGAGGGCTTCATCATTTACCTATCAGGCTGCAAGAGCAGAGAAGCGAGCACAGCCGTTACGACGTTCGCAACGAGTGTTAAACGCACCCCACACCTGGACATCATAGACGAGAGTGGTGGTACCGACGATCATAGCACCTCGGTCCATACCCTTCTTCGCTGCTCCGTCAAAGTCAGGAGCGAAGTCACGGAACACGTGAAGCTTCACATCCTCATCATTGAAGAAGTACAGCTCAGTGTCGCCAACGTTCTCGTCCGTGAACACCGGGATGCCCTCAAACTCAAACGCTGCACCACCAACCGCATCCATTTTACCGCCCATGAAGCGACGGTTGTTGAGCAGTTGGTTGCTGTATCGCTCTTCATTCTTGCGGTTGCAGAGAATGTACTTCGGACGCTTGCTACGCCGACGAACCAGGGTCGTCAGGAGCGCACGCATTGCACCAACGGTAAGCGTGGTGGTCGTGGAGTCGGTGATGCCGGTCCACTCGTTACCAGTCGCCAGGATGCCGTGAAGCGTCGAGCTACCAGTCACATCCGCCAAGGTAACCATCGTTGCATTGCTGGCTTGCGAACCTGCAAGGTACAGGATGTCGGTCGTCAGGATACCGCTTGCATCTGCAACAGCAGAGCAAGTGATCGTGCTGACACCTTCACCGTTCGCCGGGATAGCAACTTTGCTAACCGTAACGGTTTCAGTCTTTGAGCCTGAGCGGTACACGTCAATCGACATACCGACGCGGAAAGGCGACGGATCGTTAACCGTGAACGTGGTAGCAGCCTGTGCAACCGAAGTAGCGACAGAACCGAGGCTCAGACCGAAGAAACCGCGAGCAAGCTGACGACCGAGGGACTTACCCAACGAATCCATCTGCTCTTTCACGATATCCACACCGTCTTCAAGAGACGATGCAAGACCAGCAGCAACACGGGGAACCGAGAGGCGACCATGAGAGCAACCGGCAGGTAGGTACCCTGCGACGGAGTGATAGAACCACCCGTCGGCAAAGTGCCACCATCCGCCAAGAACGAGGTAGACGAAAGTTCGCCTGCCTTAACGTTCACAACACCGACCTTATCCGGCTTCTTCAGCTTCTTGATAACGCCTTGACCCATCGCAGGAAACTCTTCGTTAGCCTGCTCATTAACCACACTGTTGATGTATCGGCCGACAAGCGCCGAAATGTTATGTGCTTCGATACCCATTGTACTACCCTGACACTGACTTGAGGTAGGCGATCATACCATCCCTCGTTGAAGGATAATCTGGTGTGATCCCACCGGCTCGCGCATTGATACGCTTCGGTGCACCAGAGTTAGTTTCGAGTTGGTCCCTGACCTGACTCGCTTTCTTCCGCTGCTGAGAAACAGCAGCAAGTGTTTGAGCAACTTCCGCCATTGTAACTTCCTCACCAGCTTCGGCAGCGATTGCGTATCCACGAAGAACTTTACGCGCAAAGTCCTTTGCTTCTTCACCACGCAGACCATAACCACTAGAGAGGCTCAACGCTTGCTCTGTAAACTGAGCAGCCTTATCCTGCACCTCAGATTCAACGAGTGATTTTGCTCGTGCTTCGTCTTGTTGCTGGCGGATACTCTGTTCGAGTTCTTGCTCGCTAAGCTTCATCTTAAGTCGGAAATTCTCTTCCGCTTCGTGCGGAACTTCATATCCAACTTGCTTAGCCTTGGCCAACTCTTCGTTGTATCGCTTCTCAAGAGCAATTGCACGATTGCGATAAAGGTTTGCAATCTTTACCGCTTCATCAAGGTCACGGGCGTTTCGCTGAGCAAGTTCTTGCGCAGCTGACGCCTGTGCCTTCAGTCGTTGATACCGATTCGGCTTCTTAGGCTTGTCAGTATCTTTCTCCTCTTCCTCTTCATCCGAATCTTTCGATTCTTCTTCATCAGAAGAGTCTTCGGTTTCTTCAGCCTTGGCTTTCGCTTTTGGCTTAGATTCCTTAACAACTTCCTCTTCCGTACCCTCAGCACCTTCTTCTGATTCGACTTCTCCCTTTAGGGAGTTAATCATCTCAGTACGAAGATCAACCTTTTCGGTTGGCTTTGCGGTAGTCTCAGTAGAAGTAACAATAGGTTCCATGTATCACCTTTCAATCAACCGTATTTGACACCCAGACGACGAATGAAGTCTGGCTCTCCATCTTGGAAGTAATCAATCACAAAACCCTGCGTAATCGCAATGGTAGTACTGAACAGCGTACCAACGTCAATAGCAGAGTCCAAACCACCAACCACCAGTGACGAGCTAAGATCAGCCTGTACCTTAGACACAGTCGCGTCGGGGGTAGTGGGAATTGCACTGATGATGGTGATATGACGGACGGATTTGTAGCTCTTGATGGGTTTTTGCAGACCCAACCAGAGCGTATCCGTACCAAGCGAGCAAGTATCCGACGCAGCGTTATTGGCAATTGAGATGATAGTAGCCGAAGTTACCTCATCGTAAATCTTCGTTGATTTGACAGTCTGAGCGCTAGAACCTGACGCAATAGTCAGTGTCTCAGAAATGGTGCGACCAAAACGCTTACCAACCACCAAGACAGAGATAGCGAGGTTAGAACCAGATGCATCCGTGCGCGTAAACAGAAGCTTACGCGGGTAAAGAAACGGAGCAGTCTTTGCAATTGTCAGAGCATCACCTGCAACTGATGCGCTGATATCAGCAGAAGCTACAACCTCTGTAGCAGACGAAGCGGTAGGAAAAAGGATGATTTCCCGGTGAAGGGCAAGCGTGGACGAAGGATCTAGGTTACGAGCGCTAATTCCAAGTGGCATTTGTCATTTCCTTTCAGGGCATCCGACCAAAACCTGTGATGCGAGGATCATCCAGTTTATGTTTTGTTCGTCGCACCGAATCACTAAGGTTACCTTCAATCGTGTGAATTACCGTGCCCTCTACACGTTCCACGATCCCAGTGTGCCGACCAGGTCCCCGGTCACTAGCACCCCGTGTTTTGAAGAATACAACATCTCCGACTTTCGGTTCCCGGTAGTGCCACTCATGGTCTTTAAAAATAGACTCTAGGAAGGAAACTGAAGCCAATGGATTAGCTTTCTTCACACTAGGAACAACATCACCAGGGATTGGTTTACCAGCCGTTCGATAACACCAAACTACGAAATGTGCGCACCAAGCCTCTGATCTTCCACCAGTAAATACAAAAACAGACTGACCATCATTATGGCCAGTCTGTTCTTTAATACCGACCTGATCAGAAGCAATCTTCAGCAAGTCGTCTGTAAAACTCACAACCGCTTCTCCGGGAGATTCTCAGCCGCTTTCTTTGCTGCATCAGACAAAGCATCATCTCCGATAGCATCAAGGATGAGCTTTTCTGCATCAGCGTCGTTCTTGGGGTTAGCATCACTAAGCTTAGCAGCTGCAAGCCTACGCTTAGCTTCTGCACGGGAGTGAAACCAACCAGACAACCCCATCAGAGCAGCCCGACCGATACCGACCACCAGAGCAACTGCTGCTGGACCAAGCGTAGCCGCTACCAGTGCAGCCCACCACGGGACACCCTCAGGAACAGGAACAGCACCAGCACCCATCAAAAGAGGAAGAGTTGCAGAGGCAGTTCCCAACGTCATTAGACTCAATTTCATCACGGTCCCCCATCTACAGTTTGATCAATCAACCCAGCAGTTTCGGCATCATCTGTATCGTCGGTTGGATCTA